>JAYUTB010000001.1:0-159958 GCA_043756005.1 Spiroplasmataceae bacterium
CTTATAGCTTCCCGCCTCCCACCATTCAAGCAATGCCGTAGTTATAGGCTTCTTTACGTCCGTTTTTCTCGACAATTCCCCACCAGTGGTGCTGGGAAAGGGTGGGCATTTGCAGCAGAAACACCCAAAACTTAGCCAGGTTCTCTCCCCCATCGGGCCGAACTGGGCTATCCGGGGTGATCAGGGTGAGGGTGGAGTCGCCAGCGTTTATAAAATCTTTGACCGCCAGTTGCAACTGGTCGGTATCGGGTTCGCTGAAAAGATCGTAAGCTACGGGGTCGGCTTGGATCATCCCCAAGGGGCTTTCAGGGTCGCCACCATCTTCGACAAAACTGGTGATGGCTTTTTCCAGCGCCTCGAGAAAACCTTCTTCGTCGGATACGTTCGCTGCTTCGAGGGCCAAATCAGGCACCTCGAGCGCCTTGAGCAAAGAATCTATTCGGTGTTGTAAGGCCATATTTAGCACCTCAAAGCAAGCAACTTGATACCTCTACAGCATAGCCTGCTCACCCAGAGGAACTTAGTTCAAATCGGTAAGCCTAAACTGGCTTGGCTTGTAGCTCATAGCTAAAAAATAGAGGCATTTGGCTATCCGCTATTGGCTATGAGCACCTCTAGTGGGCCTTATAGCGCTCGATGCAGGCGTTGACTTCTTCGATGGCCCCGGCCTTGTCTTTCCAGCCGGTCACCTTGACCCACTTGCCCTTGTGGGCCTCGAGGGCCTTATAGGTCTCGAAGAAATTTTGGATTTCTTTTTTGTTGGGTTCGGGCACATCGGCCAGGTCTTGCAGGTGATCAAAACGGGGGTCTTCGGCCAACACACACAGCAGTTTGGCATCGCCACCTTTTTCGTCTTGCATGTCCACCATGCCCAAGATTCGCGCATCTACCACCACACCCGGCAGCAGCGGGTAGCTCGAGAGAATGATCCCATCCAGGGGGTCGCCATCATCGGCCAGGGTCGAGGGGATAAAGCCGTAATCGCCGGGATAAAACTGCGCGGTCGGCAGCACCCGGTCGAGCTTGATGACCTCGAGGTCAGGGTCGTATTCATACTTGTTGGAAGAGCCACGCGGCACTTCAATAACCATGTGCACAACTTGGGGGGCTTTTTTGCCAACGGGCAGATTTTTGAGGTTCGCCATAACGCCCCTATTTTTACATGTTGTGGGGAAAAAGGAGGCCCGGGACTCAGGGGCCTTGACACTCTTCTGACCCTTTGGTATTCTTCTCGTTGCGCCCCTTGAAGAAAGGGTAGTGCGAGGATCATGAAAAGGCAGAAGTTGAGTCAAGAGCAAGAGGCTCTGAGACGTGTTTCTCTGCGAGGAGAAGCGGAGCATCATCACATCTTACGGGATGTGTACGTTTTGGGGTAACGAATATGACTTTATCCTCTGAGCTTTCGGGTTTAGGGGTTAAGTAATAAAGGTCAAGATAGAACGGGCACACGGTGGATGCCCTGGCACCCAAGCCGAAGAAGGACGTGATTACCTGCGAAAAGCCTGGTGGAGTTGGTAGTAAACGTTGATACCAGGATATCCGAATGGGGAAACCCAGTCAGAGTGAACTCTGATTACTCACGCAAGTGAGAGGGAACCCGGGGAACTGAAACATCTAAGTACCCGGAGGAAAAGAAAGAGAAATCGATTACCTGAGTAGCGGCGAGCGAAATGGTAAAAGCCTAAACCGATGAGCGTGCTCATTGGGGTTGTGGGACTCCGAAATCGAATCTAAAACTTAGTCGAAGGGTCTGGAAAGGCCGGCCATAGAAGGTGAAAGCCCTGTAGATGACAAGTGGAGGATAGTAGGGGGATCCCGAGTAGCCTGTGGTTCGTGGAGCTATGGGTGAATCAGTGCGGCCCACCGCATAAGGCTAAATACATTGGGTGACCGATAGTGGACCAGTACCGTGAGGGAAAGGTGAAAAGAACCTTGAAAAAGGAGTGAAATAGACCCTGAAACCATAATGCTTACAAAAAGTTGTAGCACATTAACGTGTGACAACGTGCTTTTTGCAAAAAGAACCGGCGAGTTATAATTACATGCAAGGTTAAACAGAAGATGTGGAGCCGCAGCGAAAGCGAGTTTTAATAGAGCGTTTTAGTATGTAGTTATAGACACGAAACCAGGTGAGCTAACCATGAGCAGGCTGAAGTTAAGGTAACACTTGATGGAGGGCCGAACCAATGTCTGCTTAAAAATACTTGGATGACTTGTGGTTAGGGGTGAAATGCCAATCGAACCTGGAGTTAGCTTGTTCTCTCCGAAATAGTTTTAAGACTAGCGTCGAACGTATTATATTGATGGTAGAGCTCTGAATATATGATGGCCTCACCTAGAGGTATTGAATATAATTAAACTTCGAATATTAATATAAATTATTCGGCAGTCAGTGCATGAGTGCTAAGATCCGTGCACAAGAGGAAAACAGTCCAGATCGCCAATTAAGGTCCCAAAATCAATGCTAAGTGTAGAAAGATGTTTAATTACTAAGACAGCTAGGATGTTTGCTTAGAAGCAGCAATCATTTAAAGAGTGCGTAACAGCTCACTAGTCAAGTGATTTTGCACTGAAAATGTAACGGGGCTCAAGCATTGTACCGAAATTGCGGGCTACATTATTAAAGATGTAGCGGTAGGAGAGCGTTCTAACAACAGGGAAGCTATACTGTGAAGAATAGTGGAGTTGTTAGAAGTGAGAATGCCGGTGTGAGTAACGATTGAAGGTGAGAATCCTTCACGCCGTTTGACCAAGGTTTCCTGGGCAAGGTTCGTCCACCCAGGGTTAGTCGGGTCCTAAGATGAGGTTGAAAAACGTAATTGATGGACAACAGGTTGATATTCCTGTACTGATATACAAAAGGATGGCATGACGAAGTAGGCTAGAATGTCCTGGTAATTGGATTCCAGGCTAAGCACAAAGAATGACAAATAGGCAAATCCGTTTGTCGCTAAGTTTGAAGTGTTATGGGTAGCGAAAGCGAAAGCGATTGTGAATCATTTGACGCCACACTTCCAAGAAAAGTGTCTACTATTATCTGTATACCACCCGTACCTAGAACGAACACACGTGGTCAAAGAGAGAATCTTGAGGCGAGCGAAATAACTATAGCTAAGGAACTCTGCAAAATTACTTCGTAAGTTAGCGATAAGAAGGGCTCAATTTACATTGAGCCGCAGTGAAGAGGCCCAAGCGACTGTTTACCAAAAACACAGCTCTCTGCAAAGTCGTAAGACCATGTATAGAGGGTGATACCTGCCCAGTGCTGGAAGGTTAAAAGAATGAGTTAGTCGTAAGACAAAGCTTTGCATTGAAGCCCCAGTGAACGGCGGCTGTAACTATAACGGTCCTAAGGTAGCGAAATTCCTTGTCAGGTAAGTTCTGACCCGCACGAATGGTCTAACGACTTGGGCGCTGTCTCGGCTATAGATTCGGTGAAATCTTAGTACCTGTGAAGATGCAGGTTACTCGTGATTAGACGGAAAGACCCCATGGAGCTTTACTGCATTTTAATATTGTATTTTATTTGATCTTGCACAGAATAAGTGGGAAACTATGATGTTTATATTTCGGTATAAATGGAGTTAACTTTGGGATACCACTCTGGATTTGATAAAATACTAACTTGATACCATTATCTGGTATAAGGACAGTGTTTGAAGGGCAGTTTGACTGGGGCGGTCACCTCCTAAAAAGTAACGGAGGTGTTCAAAGGTACCTTCAACATGGTCAGAAATCATGTTTAGAGCGTAAAGGTAAAAAGGTGCTTGACTGTGAGACATACAAGTCGAACAGGGACGAAAGTCGGACTTAGTGATCCGGCGATTCTGTGTGGAAGGGTCGTCGCTCAACGGATAAAAGTTACCCTGGGGATAACAGGCTTATCTCCTCTAAGAGTTCATATCGACGAGGAGGTTTGGCACCTCGATGTCGGCTCATCGCATCCTGGAGCTGGAAAAGGTTCCAAGGGTTGGGCTGTTCGCCCATTAAAGCGGTACGCTAGCTGGGTTCAGAACGTCGTGAGACAGTTTGGTCCCTATCTTTCACGAGCGCGGAATATTGAGAAGATTGATTTTTAGTACGAGAGGACCAAAATCAACAAACCTCTGGTGTACCAGTTGTCGTGCCAACGGCATAGCTGGGTAGCTAAGTTTGGAATGGATAAACGCTGAAAGCATATAAGCGTGAAACCAGCTTCAAGATTAATATTCTTTCTTTAAAAAAGATAAGACCTCTTATAAAACATGAGATTGATAGGCTGGATGTGTAAGCACAGTGATGTGTTAAGCTAACCAGTACTAATAGGTCGAAAACTTATTATTTTTTAACAATTACTTGAAATGATTTGATTATTAACTTTTTTGTAGCTAGTTTTGAAAGAATATAAATATTTCTTTCTAAGGCAAGCTTGAACTAATATTTAACTTGGTGTTTAATAACAAAATGGACACACATGTTCCCATACCGAACACATCAGTTAAGCATTTTAGTGGCGAAGATACTGTAAGGGAAAATAGCTCGATGCCAAGTTAAATATTAGTTTAGGTTTGTTTTTTAAATAAAAAACAAACCAATCATATGTTTATTCCGAAAAAACCAAATAAAAATAAAAAAAAATTCAGTTTTAAAAAGAAATCAATCATTTTAATCAATCAGCACATTCGATTTCCGGAAGTGTTAGTGATTGATAGTGGTGGCGTCAATATTGGTGTTTTTACAACATTTGACGCGATTAATCTTGCTAAAGCTCAAGATCTTGATTTATTTTGTACAAACCCAACTTCAAAGCCACCCACTTGTAAAATTATTGATTATGGAAAATTCAGATACGAAGAGAAAAAAAAAGGTAAAAATCGAAAACCAATTAACAACTCAATTAAAGAAATAAGATTAACGATTAATATCGGCCAACATGATTTTGATTTTAAATTAAAAAACACCAAAGAATTTTTGCAAAATGGCCATCGGATTAAGGTTAGTGTTTCATTTAGAGGCCGTGAAATGGCAAAAACCGAACTTGGTTATGAAATGTTAATAAAATTTTATAATGCTGTTGAAAATTTTGCAAAAATAGACACTCCTCCGGCATTGCTTGGACGATTTTATAACATGTTGTTGGTTCCTACCGCCATTAATAAACCAAAAAACGTTGTTAATTTAAATAAAAATGATAAAATTAAAAAAAGCGTAATTAATGATGAAAATTAAATTAAAAACCAAAAAATCTTTAATCAAGAGAATAAAACTAACCAGTTCTGGTCAAATTAAGGTTGGTCATGCTTATACATCTCATTTAGCTGCCACAAAATCAAAAAAACAAAAACGTCATTTAAGCAAACAAAATATTATGAATCAAACCGATGTAAAAAGATTAAAAGGTTTATATTAAAGGTAACTTATTATGAGAGTTAAAAGCGGCATTGTTACAAGAAAAAGAAGAAAAAGATTATTAAATCAAACGGAAGGTTATTTTGGTTCTAAACATACTTTATTCAGAACTGCCCATGAACAGTGGATGAATTCGCAACATTACGCTTTTCAAGGCCGTAAAAAACGCAAAGGCGACTTTCGCAAAATTTGAACGATCCGACTTAATAGTGCTGTTAGAACATCTGATCTCAATTATTCAACATTTATTAATACATTAAAAACCAAAAACATCATTATTAATCGGAAAATTATGTCGCAATTAGCAATTGAAAATCAGCCTGAATTTGAAAATATTTTAAATTTTTTAAAACAGTAATATTATGTTGTCAACACAAGATATTCAAAATTTGTTAAACCAACAACAAACCTTAGATGATTTCATTTATTCAACTAATAATACGACTGCTTCGGCAACTATTGACGATCGTTTTTTAGCTCTTTTTGTAGAAATAGCTGAATGTTTAAATGAAAATAAATCATTTAAATATTGAGCCCCCAATCATATTAAAAACGATCAAAAAGCATTAGAAGAATATGTTGATTGTTTACATTTTATTTTGAGTTTAGTTTTAACATTAAATATTGATATAAAAAAATTTATCTTCAAAAAGGTTGAAAATAAATCTTCTCTAACAATCTTAACTTTACAACTTTTTGATCACTTAAACGATTGACAAAAAATACGTAATGACAAATACTTTTTTGAATTTTTCAATACATTTGCATTTATTGGGACAATATTAAAATTCAAACCCAAAGCTATTTTAGCAATGTATAAACATAAAAACGAAATTAATCATCAAAGACAATTAAAAAATGGTTAAATGTATAAATTCATTTAATAATCCGTTAATTAAAAAAATTAAACAACTTCATGTTTTAAAATGAAGAGATATTTATCGACAGTTTTTAATTGAAGGTGACCATGTTATTAATGAAGCGCTTGTGCAAAATAAAGTTCAATTATTAATGATAAATGAAAAATACATTAATACTTTAAACATCAATCATCATAATATAATCGTGGTTACTGAAAAAATTATTACTGATTTATTATTATTTAAAAATTCTAAAAACAAAACGATGGCGCTTTGTGACTATGAATTACAGCCTGAAACGTTTGCTGATCGGCTTGTAATGTTAGATTGTATTCAAAACCCTAATAATTTAGGTGCCATCATTAGAAGTTGTATTGCATTTAATATTAACACCATCTATTTATCAAACGATAGCATAGACATTCATCATCCGAAAGTAATTTATAATTCGCAAGGTTACTTTTTTCATATTAACTTAATTAAATGTGATTTAAATATAAAACTTAATGAATTAAAAAATAAAAACTATTTGATTGTCGGTACTGATTTTAATTCAACCACGATTGATGTTGAAACTATTACATTACCAAATAAAGTTTGTTTTTTATTTGGTAATGAAGGTAGTGGCATTAACACAACTTTATTACCTTTAATTAATACTAGTGTCAAAATCAACACCAATCCTAAAGTTGAATCTTTAAATTTAAGCATAGCAACCAGTATAATTTTATATACCACTTGAAAAAAGATAAATCATGCAAATTCATAACTATATAAATTTTACAATTAATAAAAATGATGATTTATCATATTCCTTTATTAACGATAAAATAATAATTT
Organism: Spiroplasmataceae bacterium; assembly: GCA_043756005.1. GTDB lineage: Bacteria > Bacillota_I > Bacilli_A > Mycoplasmatales > JAYUTB01 > JAYUTB01. The sequence goes on from JAYUTB010000001.1 coordinate 7,089, forward strand.
TTACCACTGAACCTAATTTAAAATATTTTACAATTTATAACGAGAAAGGTTTTTTTTGTACATCCAGTTTAACGTGATGATGTTATGATTTTGCACTTATTGATAAAACACAATGTTTTGAACTCACATATCTTAAAGATGTTAAATATGTAATTTTTTTTAATGATCAAATATTTTTTAACATTAAAGATATGTGGCGATACATTTCAATTGAAAATGTTTTAGATAAAAATAAAATAAAATTAGTTTCTTTTCGTACTGATAAAAATGCCGAATATACATTTACGGTTTTTTATAATTTTTTATTTATACACGATAAAATAAAAAATGTTTGATTTTATAAAAACCCTGCAGCTTCAGTTCAAGATGATAACAATCCGGAAGCTTTAATAATAATTAAAAACATTTTTTCAGGTTCACTCATGGAGTTGTTTCCTTATATTGATAACGAAAATAACGTTAAAATTATTTTAAGACATGCTTTTGCTGAAAATAAGATTTTTTATTTAAGCGAACTTAAGTTAGGCATTATGCAACCATCCAATGAATTATTATTAGACACAATACATTTGCAAGACCCTATTAAACAAAAATTAGTTGCATCAGACATTAATAATTGAGATGATGGAAAAATAACTGAATTTTGTTGTTTGTTTGTTTCAACTAATGCTATTGTTTTGTTTACCGTTTTCAATAATTGTGTTTTATATTTTTCTAAATCAAAAGAAGTTGTTAAAAACGTTGTCAATGATATTTTTCTTTTTAAACATAAGTTTCAACCCAACTCTCAAAACGATCTTAAATGATTATCGGCTGATTTTGATAATTATTATTCAGATCCTTCAAAAATTAATATTTTTTTAATTTACAATAATAACCGTTATTGTTTGTTTTCTAAAAAACTTGTTATTATATTTGTTATAGACGATATTAAAGATTCATCAAATATAAAAGTTTATTTTAATCATTACGATCAAACTTTTTTTATTGAAATATTTTCACAGTGAATAACTAAGTTAAATAAAGATCAAGCTTATTACTTATTAATTGATTTGATATCAGATGTGCTTGAAAACATAATAAAATATTTTTCTTTAAATTATTATAACAATATGGGATACGAACTGGACCCTAATAAAAATAAATTTTTAAACAGTCTTTTTCATTTTTTTGGTGATAAAAGTATTAATCATGATATTGCTTTTCTTAACAAACTTAACAAATATAAATCTAAATGAAAGGTTTTATATCGAAAATATATTGAAAGAGTTAATAATCCAACTGTTACTTTTTGTGACAAACAAACCATGAATTATTATCAACCGGTTGTGTTTAAGCCCGCTTTAGGCAAAAAACACTTACTTAGTAGTGTAATAGATGAAATAACTAATATTTTTTATCAATTAAATTTTTCAAAATCTGATCTAACATCTATTGAAAGTGAAGATGAAATAACCGAAACATGAGCATTTAATTTTCATAAACTAAATATTCCTAAAAACAATTTACCTGAATATAATCAAGACACCTTTTTAATTAACGAACATTTAATTTTAAGAACTCACTGCACAAATATTACTGCCCGTACATTAGAATTCACTTTTAAAAAACATTTAGCTAATATAACAAATTTTATCAGTTCCGGATCTTTTACAATTGGATCAGTTTTTAGAAGAGATACTGAAGATTTTAACCATACTCATCAATTTACTCAATTAGATGCTTTTGTTGTTGCCAAAAACAATACCTTCTGTAATATGTCTCATCTCAAATGATTAATAAACGAATTTTGTAGATTATTTTTTCAAAAACCAGTTAAATTAAATTTCAGATCAAGTTTTTTTCCTTTTACAATCCCTTCAATAGAAGTTGATATTTGATCAGAAGAAAAACAAGCATGATTTGAAATATTAGGGGCCGGTTTAATTCATCCTCAAGTGTTGATAAATTGTGATTTGAACTGTAATGAAATGTGTTCACAAAAGTGCTCCAAACATTATAATGTAGTTGGTTTAGCTTTAGGAATCGGCATTGAAAGACTTATATTATTAAAATATCCTGAATTAAATAAAGATATCAGAAGTTTATATGATTTCAGTTTACAAACTATTAATCAAGAATAAAAATAAGGAGTAATTTATGATATTATCTTTAGCAACAAATCATATCCAACAATTTTGTAAAGAAAAATTAACAGATCAGCAAATAAATCAGTTTGAATCTATTATTAATCGATTAGGTTTTGATGTTAAAGAAACAATTGATTTAAATAAAAATTATAAGGGGTTTCAAAATAATAAAGATATTTTTTTTATTAAATTAGTGAAACAAATTAATCCATTAACATTTGATTTTCATTTATATGATTCGGAAGATATCATTAACTATGATTTTTCAAAATCACTTAAAGTTTTAAAATTAAAATTCGAGATTAAAGAATTATTTAACAGTAATTCAGATATTTTTGATAAAAAATTATATCTTAACCTTGGTGATTTCATCGGCAAATGAATTTTAGTTTTTCAAAATAAAAATAATTATCTGATTTTAAGTCAAAACAATATTCTAAAGTTTTTATTTAATCATAATGATGCAAATTTTAACGATTGTATGGTTGTAAATGATAATGGTTCGTTTTTGTCATTTATAAAAAAATTAAAATTAGAATTTAATATTAAACTTTGAAAAATTTATTTCACAGCCAATAAAATTGGTTTTTTTAGTGTTACTTGGCTTGTTCAAGAATTCATACTTTTTTACAATTTATATAATACTACATCAAAAATTACATTTCAAGACAATCAACCATTAACTTCATTTATTGATTTAACAAAATCAGAATCAAAATTAATTGAAAATAATTTTTTAGAAGAATTTCCTAAGAAAGATGTGGCTTGAATGAGCATGGATATTGTATGTTCAAATGCTCAAAAAAAGCTTGATAAATATTGATTTTATAAAAATTTTGAAATTTCTTTTTTTATATCTTTACAACATAAAAAACCAACATGAAACATTATTAATGATTTAGTTATTTATTATCAATTTATTTATGGAATTTATATGAATCTCAGAATTTGCCTTAATAATAAAAATACTTTTATAATATCAATATTTAATGTTAATAAAAAAATATTATTAGAAGATAAATATTTTCCTAAATTTTGTCCTAATTATGAAAAAAATTGAATTAATAATTTATTGTCCGTTTTCACTAAACAATTAATTTTAAATAATTTTGTCAATCGCCTTGCTCGTTATTTATCATTTGATAAAAAAATAATTTTTACACATTATGAACCTTTAACAAAATCCACTTTATATAAATTTAAATTTACAAAAAAAACCATCGAAAATGTAATTGGTAATCTTTCAGTAAATCAGTTAGATAAAATAAAATCAATTATCAAAGATAAGTTTTGTATTAAATATACTCAATCAGCCAATACATTTGAATTTGCTTTACCGGCGCACTTGCATTTGTGTTTTAAAAATGAAAATGAATTAATTGAATATTTATTAACTTTTATTAATTTTGAAGATATCGAACCAAATCCTTTATATTTGTTACCGTTAAAATTTCCTAAATCAGTTAATAATATTTCCAAAATTATTGATATATTTAGAAATCTTTTAGAAAATAACGGATTTAATGAAGTAAAAACTTTTTCATTAATTGCTAGCGGTGGCTTTCAAAATGAAATAAAACTTGTCAATCCCAATTCCTTACATCATACCTATTTAAGGCCTTCTTTGTTAACAAGCGCCAAAAATTTAGTTGATAAAAATATAAAACAATATATATCTACTGGGCAACAACATATTTTTAATCAACCTTGAAAGTTATACGAAATAAGTAAAATTCATTTGTGAAATGATTCACAATCTCCAACTAAATCTAATATCACAACTTCTCATCATGCAATATTAATTTTTATTTTTAAAAATCAAGCAAAACCAGAAACCACAACTGAAATTACATCAAATGTGATTCATCTATTTTATAATTTTTTGCAAAAATTAAATATTATCGCTCATGTATCGCCCCGCTTCATTAACTTTGACACAAATAAATCTATAACATGAAAAGTTTATTTATCTGACAACCAACAAGAAACTATTCAATGATTTTTCCAAGATCAACATGAACAAGATCATTGTTTTGCTAAATCAGATTTATTTAAATCACAATTGGGCAAACCGGCATCAATGATGTTTGAAGTCGATCTTAGTATACTTTTTAAACACGCTGATTTTTTAAAAGTTAACATTAACTATTTAAACAATGAATCAACAAGAATTGATATTACACTCCGTTTTGATAGTTCACCTGGATCAAAAGTTTTTTTTGATAAGTGCCGCGAGTTATTTGATATTATAAAAAGTGTTTCCGATAAAATACTTTTAAAACTCATTGCTGATTGAAAAATAACTGAATCAAAGCAACATGCAGCAACTTTTCAACTTGTTTTTATAAACGCATCATCAACTCAAGCTGCTACATTAATGGATAAAATAAAAATATCTTTAAAAAATAACAATTTCATAATTCGTTAATAATTTACACAAACTCTTTGATTTTTAAAGTAAAATATATTAAATATAATTATTAAATTTAAGAAGGTTTATATTTTATGGCTGTACCAAAACGCAGAACCTCAAGCTCACGAATTGGAAAAAGACGTTTAAACATTAAAGCTGTGCAAGATACCATTGGGATGTGTTTAAATTGTAATACTCAAAAAAAAACTCATTTTGTTTGTCAAACGTGTGGTTCTTATAAAAAAACGCAAGTTATTAAAGTTAAATAATTTAAACAATGAATAAACACGTGCCGGTGTTAGTAAATGAAGTTGTTCAATATTTAGATATTAAACCCCACGGAATTTATGTTGATTGTACGATGGGTTATGGTGGTCATAGCACAGCAATCTTGTCAAAACTTACAACCGGTAAATTGATTTGTTTTGAGAAAGATAATAACTTTTTAAATGAAGTGCATGATGTTTTAACTAAAGTTGCAACGAATTTTATAATTGTCAAAAGTGATTTTCAAGATTTAAAATCACAATTAATTAAATTAGGTATTAATAAGGTTGATGGAGTATTTTATGATTTAGGTTTATCAACCATGCAAATTGATGATCAAACACGTGGCTTTTCTTATGAAAATGATGGCATGTTAGATATGAGATTTAATCAAGATCAACAACTTACTGCTTATGATGTAGTTAATTTTTATTCAATAAAAAAATTAACCGATATATTTTTTAAGTATGGAGAGGAAAGATATGCAAGAATTATTGCTTCAAAAATCGAACATGATAGACAAAAATCATCAATTAAAACTACTACTCAATTAGCGGATTTAATTAAAAACACATTATTTTATCATAAGCGACAAAATTTTAAATTAACAATCACATCGATTAGAAGAATTTTTCAAGCGATCAGAATTGAAGTAAATAACGAATTAAATGTATTTAAAAAATCACTCAATGATGCGGTGAGTATTTTAAATGAGGAAGGACGATTAGTAGTCATTTCTTTTCATTCACTTGAAGATCGAATTGTAAAATTATTTTTTAAATACCTTTCCGTAAATGATTTTGGTTTTCAAATTTTAACTAAAAAACCTATTATTCCGGCAGCAAATGAACTTTTATTAAATCCCAAGTCACATAGTGCTAAATTAAGAGCCATCAAGAAAACGTTTTAAAGTTTTTGTAACTTTACTTTAGCATTTAATTTATTTTAAATTTTCTAATTTTTTATTTAGGTTAAAAATATAATTTCGCAACTTAATTGCTTTTTCAAAATCACTTGTTTTGGCGGCCTGATTCATTTTAATTGTTAATGCTTTAATTTGTTTGTTTAATAAACTTTGATATTCATCATTAATTTTTAGAATAAACGTTTTTCAATCATTTAATGCTGCTGATTTTGTAATTATAAAAGAACATTTTTTTTCAGCACAGGTGATCGTTTCATTATCAACTTTTTCATAATATTTTCAATTTAATTCTTTACCACATTTGGGACAACTAATATTATTAAACTTTACTAAAGTTTCTTGTTTTACTTCAGAAGTGGGTGATGCTTTGTCAATAGCTAATTCATGTCAATTTTTAATGGTAAATTTACATAATAAATTGTTTGAACAGATTAATATTTGATCTTGATTAGCTTGTTCGTCAGATTGTCACATTAAAATATTTTTACATTCAGGACATTTAAATTTTGATTTTGTTAAAACTTTATTGCCGGGTAAATCTTCGTTATAAAAATTTAATTCTGTCAGGGTTCGAGTTGTACTTCGTGGTGTGATTTGATTTGATTTATTATATATTTCTTGGCTTTCTCTTCTTCGACAAGTTTCATCAATGGCATCTTTAATTGATTTAGTCATTTGTTGGGCATATAAAATTACATGGCCATTAATATTTCGTGCCGCTCGTCCAATCGTTTGAATTAAAGAAGTTTTGCTTCTTAAAAAACCTTCTTTATCAGCTTCTAATATACAAACTAATGATACTTCAGGAATATCTAATCCTTCTCTTAATAAATTTACTCCCACAACCACATCAAAAATGCCTTTTCGAAGATTTAGTAAAATTTGACTACGATTAATAGTTGTTAAACGGCTATGTAAACTTTGTGCTTTGATGTTTTGGCCTTGTAAATATAAAGTTAAATCATCAACCATTTGAATTGTTGTAGCAATCACAAACACTCGTTCATTTTTAGCAACCCGTTCATTTATCATAACGATTAAATGTTTAATTGGGGTTTTTGTATCGTTAATTTCGATGGTTGGGTCTAATAAACCGGTTGGTCTAATTAATTGTTCTGTATAAATATGGTTTACTTTTTTTAATTCATAATCTGCCGGAGTGGCCGTAACATAAATAATATTTTTTAATTTTTCATTGACTTCTGCTAATGTTAATGGTCGATTTTTTAAAGCACTTGGTAATCTAAAACCATATTCAACTAATGAAGCTTTTCTTTTTTGATCGCCATGATACATAGCATCAATTTGAGGGATTGCAATGTGTGATTCATCAATAAAAGTTATAAAATCATCTCCAAAATAATCAATCAATGTATAAGGCGGTTCATCGTCATTTCTTAAATCTAAATGAAAACTATAATTTTCAACTCCTGCACAATTTTTAAACATTTTTAAATTTTTAACATCTTCACGAACTCTAGTCGCTAATCGTTCGTATTTTTTCATTTCATTTTTTGAATGAAAATGAAGCAATCGAGATTCTAATTCATCTTCAATTCGTTCCACAATCTTTGAAATATTTTCTTGCCCACTTAAATAATCACGGGCTGGAAAAATAAAATAATCATCATACGTATTTAAGATTGTTTTGTAATCAGTTTTATATTCAATAATTTGTGTAATAGTTGTTTTTTGATTATCAAACACAATTGATATTACAAAATTTTTATTTCATGAAGGGACTAATCATAAAATTTCCGCTTCAATTTGAAAAGTTGCGCTTTTAAGTTTAGCTTGATGTTCTGTATAATCAATTTGCATTAATAAATCAATTAATGTATCTCAATTCATATCTTTGTTATTTGTTTCAATATATAAAAAGCTGGATTTATAAAGTGCCGGATTAAATGCTCCATAAATTGCAGCAACTGAAGCAACAACAATCACATCTTTTCTAGTTAATAAAGCATTTACGGTACTTAAACGCAACATGCGCAACTCTTTGTTATGTTGGGTTAATTTATTAATATAAGTGTTGCTTTTGGCAATGTAAGCTTCAGGACGGTAATAATCAAAAAAAGATACAAAATATTCAACTTTATTATTCGGAAACAACTCTTTAAATTCTCCAAACAGTTGCATTGCTAAAGTTTTATTGGGCGCTAAAATTAAAGTTGGTTTATTTAAATTAGCAATGATGTGAGACATTGTAAAAGTTTTGCCTGTACCCGTGGCCCCCAATAACAACTGCTCTTTTTGCTTAATAAGCAATATATTATTAGTCAACTCTTTAATCGCTTTGGGTTGGTCGCCGGTTGGTGTAAACCTTGATACAATTTCAAAATTTTTAGAAATTTCTGCTTTTTTATTGGACATAAATAATTTAATTTAACAAATATAATTTTAAAATAGTATAATTATTTTATATAAACAAACCAACGAAATTGATTAGAATCTTAAAATTATCTCGCTTTGTTTATATGGGGGTCACTTTATAATAAGTACTTTTTAATATAGTTGTAACTTTGATTAAAATTATTAACTCCTTCAATTTAATTATAAATAATTAAAACAATAAATATATAAAAAAAGTTTTAATGCTAAGCGTTAAGGTTGATTTAAATATATGATTGATCCAAATAATAACTTCTTTAAATTATTAAATAAAAATTTATTATCATTCAGCACTCAACCGGGTTGTTATTTATTTAAAAATCGTTTTGGCAATATCATTTATATTGGCAAAGCAAAGAATTTAAAATTAAGACTTAAATCTTATTTAAATGTTAAAGATAATTTTCGATTTATTAGTTTAACTTTAGAAGTTGTAAATATAGAAACAATTATTACTAATAATGAGAAAGAAGCTTTACTATTAGAATTTAATCTAATAAAAACTCACCATCCAAAATACAATATATCTTTAACAGATGATCGTAAATTACCATATATTGAAATAACAAACATTGATAATAAAAATTATGCTTATAAATATACACTGTTTTTTAACAAAAACAATCCCAGTCTTTATTACGGGCCTTTTCCAGACGGTAGTAAAGCTTTAAAAGTTTTAGAATTGTTGCAATTATTATTTCCATTAAAAAGATGTACCGGCTTCAATCTTACAAACCCATGTTTTTACTTTCAAATTAATCAATGTTCGGGGGCTTGTTTTAAAGAAGTCCCGACGTCATATTATGAAGGGCAACTTAAATTAATTGATGATTTCTTTAAAGGAAAAATAAATCTCAAAATTAAATTAAAACATAAAATAACGCAATTATCAAAACAATTGCAATTTGAAGAAGCTAATAAAATCAATCTCATGATCAATAAAATAGATCTTTTTTTAGATAAACAAATTGTTCAATTTAATTCAAATATCAATGATTGTTTTATTAATTATGAAATAAAACAATCAAAAATAGCAATTGTTACATTGTTTTTTAAGTTTGGTAGATTAATATCGACATATTCAAAAATAACTTTTTTTAACGATAATTTAGGAGATTTAATATTTAGCTATCTTAACGATTTATCTCAAAAAACAATTAACTTAGCCAGTATTATATTACCGGTAGAGTTTAAAGATGTTATTTTTAAAGATATGTTTAACATAAAAATTGAATCAAATGCTCAAGAAACATCAATTTTAAAACTAGGTAAATTGAATGCTGTTGAAATACTCAATTCAGCATCGATCAACAAAAGTGATGATGTTTTTCATGTTACCATTTTGACTCAATTATCGGAAATATTAAATTTAGATTTTTTAACAAATTTAATAACATTAGATACATCTTTTATGGTGCATGATAAATTTGGCATCGGCTCTGTCAACACCTATTACAATGGTATTTTACAAAAAAAATTAAATAAAACTTTTGTTTTTAAAATGGAAGAACAAGAAGTTAGCGATCTATATTTATTAGGAGAACTTATTAAGGCTTGTCATAAAAAGCATCTTTTTAATAATATTAATGCCATCATTGTTGATGGGGGAAAATTACAAGTTAATAAAATTAACGATATATTAAATAAATTAAATATTCAAGCAAATATTTATGTTATCGGTTTAGTTAAAGATGATAAGCACAATACTGATAAAATTATTTTTAACAATAATGTTTATATTATTGATAAATCGAGTGAATTGTTTTTTTTTCTTGCAAGAATGCAAGATGATGTTCATAATTTAGCTATTAGAAAATATAAAAGTTTAAGAAACGCAAACTTAATTCCGATTGATATTAATTAAATTAACGCACCAATAAATTTTGGTTTTTTTTGAGTAAAAACAAAATATCATTATATATCATATTAATGACAAAAAAATCTTAAAATCAGGTACTTTGATAATCGGATGTTGTATATTTTTATTTACTTCAAGTTTGTAAGCTTTAACTTGTCGGTGGTTAATTAACTTAATATATATATATACTTTAATTATGAAGAAGTTCTTAAAATTATCAAATTTATTAGTAGGTTCTTGTGCAGTTTTACTTACTTCAAGTTGTGATAATCAATTAATCAATGTTCAATTAAATAATCAAGTCTTAATCCCGTTCTTAAATTATTATATGACCCAACCTGACTTAGGATTTAAAAAAACTTTTAAAGATTTACAAAATGAAATTTTCAAAAAATTGAAAACGTATCAAAGTAAATTAATTGATACATCTACCAATGAAGCCTTGATATGAAATAATATCCAAGATTTTAACGATATTACATCGTCTTTACAGATTGTTTTATATAAAATTCAAAATGAAGAAAATGTAATCGCGGAAGAAATTAATGATTGAACAAAACATAATTCAAAAAATTTAACAATAAAAATATTTTTTTCAACTTTAGATGATGAAGATAGACCATTTAAATACAATCTTGAATATCCATTATCAGTATTAAATGTTCCGACAGGAATCGAATTTAACGAAGAACAGTTTGTTAAAAAATTACAATCAACAAAACTTCAAATTATACCCCAAAAAAAAGACAATGTACAAATTATTAAATTACCGACTGAAAAAAAAGCCCCAGATATTGAAATAAAAATTAAAGTTATGCATGATGATTGTGAATATTGATCATCTAACGAACCGTTAAATACAATATTTCCGAATAGTTTCAAAACTAAAAATCATTATTCAATAGAATTACTTAACCTAAATCATGGTAAAAATAAATACATTATATTCAAAAATAAAAATTCAACTGAAATCATACTTTATACGTTGAATTTTAAAAAATCAATCACTATTACTGGTTACAAAAGTATAAATTTAGTTACATTTGGCAAAACTGAATTACTTGAAATAATACATTCTAATATTAACAACACCACCTTATCTACTTTAGATTTAGAAACACAATTATTAAAAACAACTGATTTTCAACATATTAAAACAATTAAAGAAAAAACTATTTTTAAGCAAGATGATAAAATTTATCATGAAACATTAAAAGCGATCAACTTTGAAAATGATAATAACGAGAAAATTTTAAAAATTATTACTAAAAATATAACTAATAAAATTGTTTATAATAAAAATTCAAAAATTGGTGATTATTTTTTATTAGATTATTCTAATTATATCCAAATGAATAATAAGAGAACATGAGTATCTGCTTTTTTCATAAATAAAAACTGAACAAAATTTTATTATTTACATTGAGGGCGTCTCATCTTGAAAGATGATGATTTAAGTTTAAATACTCTTTTTTATATACAAAAGAATGGAGAATTATATTTAACCAATAAAAATTATGAAAAAATGTTTTTGTTGAAAGATAAGTTTAATAGAAACGTATTTAAAAATGATGAATGAATAGAAAAACAAACAAACTACATTCAAGTAAATTATAACACTAGCGCAGGTAATAAAGTAGAATTAATCCTAAATAATTCATTAGATCAACTAAAATTTGATCAATCGCGTGTTAAAGTAACAACTTATGATTATAATACTTGAACTTATTGAACATTTATAAAAGACAAGAAACACTGACTAGCAAATAGTGAAAACTTATCTAAGCCGATTGAGATTACTGATAATACTGTAATAAAAGAAAAGGAATATGGCATAAATAAATTTCTTGAAATAACAAATAATGGTAAAATAGTACTTTATACTTTAGATTTGAAACATAATGTTAATGTTACTCAATATCAATATTATGATTCATTAGATATTAATAACATAAAATTTATACTATTAAAACATCAAACAAAAAACAGATATTTATTATTTGATGAAAATTTAGAACAATATCCATACAGCAATGAAAAAGATAATTTGTTTAATATAGTTTATAATGATAAAAACATTTATTATTTTAAAACTAATACCCCTTATAAATATAATTTAGAATTAACGGATTACAAATATTTACCTACCCCCCCCCTAATTTTAAAACATTTCAATTTCAGCATAAATTTACTAAAACAATTATCACTTATGATGATAAATGAGAAATCGTTCAAGATATTGAAGTAGTTAAATCTAATATTAAAACTGTCTTTATTGACAATGATTATTGAATCGATTTTAAACGAAATCTAAAATATGAAGCAAATTCAACTGATGTTAAATTAAAACATAAAGAAACTTTAATTACGGAAACAAACTTACATCTTTGAACGTTTGCAAATATTAATGATTTAAAGTTTGAAATATTAAGAAATAAAAATAATTTAATAATGACTGTTAAGCTATCAGATATTCATTCTAAAATTTTAAATAAAGTAAATTTACTACCCTTATTAAAAAATATTTTTATTAAAAACCATTCTGTTGAAAAGAAACAATTATCAAAATTAGTTACTGATATTTTTTATAAAAATGGATTTAGTTATTTCAACACTTTATTAAAAAAAACAGCTATTTCAAATATGTTTGATAATAGTGAACAAGATTTTAAAGTTGCAACTAATAACAATCAACTAATCATCAATTATCAATCTTCAGAAAACCAACAAACGGAAATTAATTTTAATTTAAAAGATCTCAAAGCTAAAAATTTTACAATTGCTCAATTTAAATACAACATCTTGAATAAATATACTAAATTACCATCTAAAACAGAAATTTCAACATTATTTAAAGATAGTTATTTTTTAATTAATACATGAAATCAAGAATCTAACAAATGAGAAATAATCAACAGCTTTGATATCAAAGATGAGGAGATGTTAAATTATTTAACAATTGAAAGAGTAGGTGAGATTTTAACAATAACCATTAAAAATAAATATTCGGAATATTTAAACATAGAGCCAAACATGTTTCAAACAAAACCGTTTGAAAAAGAACATTTTCAAAAAATTATTACATCTAATAGTTCAACAATTTTTTTTGAATTACGACCCAATCAACCACCTAAAATCAAATCATTCAAAGACATCCAACAAGCATTATGATCTTATTTTAAATCAACAAATTATCGATACTTAAAATTTAATGCACAAAAAGCTATTAATGAACCTTATCACTACAAAGCATCTTCGTCTTTATCAAATAAAAACAATCATATTTTAAATATTGATATTGAAGGACGTGATTCTGAAACAATAATAGAAAACGAATGAAAATTTATAATGGAAAAATATACAAAAGCTAAATATAATACTGACGATATTGTTGAAAAGTTAATCTTTCAATATTATTTAATTGATCCAAATGATAATACTAAATCAATTACCGAAGAATTTTCAATACCGCTAGCATCTCTTTTACCGACTCATTTTAATTACCAACGTTTGTTGGAAAACATAAATTTAAATAATATTCTTAAATCTTTCAATAATCAAAATCTCAATCTTGAAGCATTAATTATTGAAGAAATTAAACGTGTATTTACACAAAATCTTTATTGATATCAAGATTCTAACAAACAATATGCAATTTCTCTTGCATCAACAAATGCAGTAACAATTGATTATTCAAAAGATCAAACAACCTTTACAATTACAGCTTTACATATGTCACCATTTGATGTGAAAACATCACAAATTATTCAAAAAATAGATCTAAATGAAATGTGAGATTTATTGCATAAATATATGAGAACGTGATTTTGAGCAAATAATTATAATAATAAACTTAGTGGTAAATTGATTAAAGAATATATTTATTTTTTTCTTAAAGAAAACAAATTTATATTATTCAATCAAATAACAAAAAAATGAGTTCAATTTGAAGACAATATAGAAAAACAAAGCGATCAACAAATAAAAATTGAATTATTTTGAAAATCAAATAATGAACAAATTGAACTGAATAAAATATGAACGTGACATTGAACTGGAGCTCCAGCTATAGATGGTTGAAACCTTGCAACCAGTTCAATATATTTTAAAATTTATTATTATGATTTAGATGAAAATAATAAATTAATTACAAATATCATAATATTCGATTCAATTATTTTAAGAGGTCTTATAGATAAAATGCTTTTTGGTGCAACAGATTATAAAAAAGGATCACATGGACCAATGCAATGAAAAAATGAAGTTTTAAAAGATTAATGTTATTTTGTAAAACTAATTTTAGATTCTGTATTTTTGAAAATTCTGATAATGTTTGGATAATGTTTTGATAATATGATTGCACCAAGAAAACAGGCTAGTATTGTGTTAAAAAACTTTTGCTTTTGTTCAATTTGTGCAGTACTTAGTAAATATAAATTAATTTTTTGCATAGTTGTTGTAATGATATTACAAAAACACAAAACATCTCAAATAATAGATATTATAATAATAATAGAAGTGGTAATGATAGAAGCCAAACTTATGATTTTTGACGTTAAAGCAACAATCGTAAATACAAAAATGGCAATTACAAAAAAAACTGGGTTTAATAAAATTAATAAACCTAACGAAGAAGCAATCGCTTTACCACCTTTAAATTTAAAATAAACTGGATAACAGTGGGCAATCATTGCAACAGCTCCATTTGTATAAACTAATATTTTGTCTGCTCAATCGAATGCATATTTGTTAAAAATTCAATAAATTAATTGAGCAAATAATACCGTCACCACAATTTTTAAAATATCAATTAGTAAAACTAACAAACTACCAGAAAAATTAATCACACGATAAAAATTAGTCATACCGGGATTTTTAGAAAAATATAATCTTACATCTTTAACAAAATAATATTTACTAATTAAAATAGCCGGTAAGATTGAACCAATCGCATAACTAAAAATAAATAACGAAATATTAATCAATCAAACCATAATTATAAATAACATTATAACATGTAATATTATTTTATAAGGCATAAATAATGGTATAATTAACAAAATGTTTAAGGAGTTTTGAATATGAGAATTGGTATAATGTTGGTTTGTACAACTTGTCATAATGAAAATTATTTAAGCAGTAAAAATAAAAAAACTCAAACAGAACGTTTAGAACAAAAAAAATTTTGTTCAACCTGCCGTATAAGAGTAGATCATAAAGAGAAAAAAAAATAATTTTGGAACAACATCTCGTTATTCAGGAATTATTAATTAAAGAAAATGTAGATGGATTAATTATATTTTGCAACGCTAATAGGTTTTGATATACTAATTTTCAATCAAGCGAAGGCGCTTTAATCATTACAAAAAACACACAAATGTTATTTCTTGATGGACGTTATTATGAAGCGGCTTTACAAGCAAATTTAAACAAAACTATCAATATCCAGCCATATGTTGCATTAAAAACATTTTTAGAAAATCAAAAACAACTCAATAAAAGTTCTTTTGGGTTTGAATATGACCAAATAACTTATGAAAAATGGCATTGATTAACCAAAACATTTCATAATTTAACATGAATACCAATAAATTTTTCTAAAATAAGAAGTATTAAAAACAACCAAGAAATCCAAATTATGAAAGCGCTTGCTCAAAAAACTTCGCAAATGTTTGACAAAGTATTACCTTTGATAAAGCCAGGATTAACTGAAATAGCAGTTAAAAATTTATTTTTACATCAATTTCAATACTACAATATTGATGAGCCAGCCTTTGAAATAATCATTGCTTCTGGATATAGAGCCGCTTACCCTCATGCTATGCCAACTAATAAAATTATTGAAGCAGGCGAAACAATTATTTGTGATATTGGTTGTCGTTGGCAAGGTTATAATTCTGACATGAGCCGTACCATTGTATTAAATAAAGCTGATGATAAAACAACATTAATTTATGAAATTGTTAAACAAGCACAAGCGGTAGCTATCGCAGCAATTAAACATAACGTTAATATTGAACAAGTTGATCAAGCGGCGCGTAATTACATAACATCTCAAGGATATGGAACATTCTTTAATCACAGCACTGGACATGGCATTGGGATTAATGTACACGAATATCCTAATGTTTGTACCGATAACAAGCAATTGTTAAAAGCCGGTATGATTATTACCGTAGAACCGGGCATTTATATACCTGAATGAGGCGGTATTAGACTTGAAGATGAAGTGTTGGTAACTGAACAAGGATGCGAAGTAATTACTTCATCTCCGAAGCAGTTAATCTATTAAACATGGTTAATGTTAACGCTTTAAAAACAAACATGGTGTTCGAATTTCAAAACCAACTTTATTTGGTTTTGAAATTCGAACAAAATAAACAAGGCCGCGCGCAAGCTCATACTAAATTAAAACTAAAAAATTTACGAACACAAGCAACAGTAAATTTAACGCTTGAATCAAGTAAAAAAGTTAAATTACTTTTTGTAAATAAACGAAAAGCTAAATTTTTATATCAAACAAATCAATATTATTATTTTATGGATGAACAAACATATGAAATGATTGAACTAACTCATCATAAAATAGATGAACAACAATTGCCGTACGTAACAGAAGGTATTGTTGTACAATTGTTAGAAATTGAAAAAGAAATTATTTCTATTATCTTGCCAGATAAATGGAATTATCTTGTAATGGAAGTTGCTGATGGGGTAAAAGGTGATTCACAAAATAATAATCACAAAATAATTATGGTTGGTAATGGATTAAAAATAAAAACACCTTTATTTATTAAAAAAAATGATTTAATTACAGTATTTATTGAAACCGGAGAATATGCCGGTAAAAATTAAAGATTAATTGATAAACTATGGTTATTAATATAATCATTGTATAATTGGCCAACCGTTGTTCAATCAATTATTTTTAATAAGGCTTTAACGTAAGCGGCCCGATCACTTCTATAATCAATATAATAAGCATGTTCTCACAGATCAATCGCTATTAAAGGTTTAAATCCTAAAAATCATGGATTATTTTGATTTTGAGTATTAATGATTAACAATTGCTGATGTTTATCTAAAACTAATCAGGTTCACCCTGATCCAAACAATCGCGCCGTTGATGTTAATAATGCATCTTCTAAAGTAGCGAAAGAGCCAAAAGTTGTATTAATGTGATTTAGTAAAGCAACATTTGTTAATTGTGTATTTAATTTTAATGTTTGAAAAAAGAAGTTGTGATTAATTAATCCGCCACCAAAGTTTTTAATAATGTGACGATATTCATCAGGCAGTTTCATAAAATTAACAACTAATTCTTCTAAATTGGTAATATTAAATTCCGATAAATCAAGTTTGTCAATTGATTGATTTAAAAAATTTTCATAAGCAAGGTGATGCCGATTATAATGAAAGTCCATAGTTTCTTCAGAAATATAAGGCTTTAAAAAATCTAAACTCAGTAATTTAACACGATGAAAAATCATAATTATATGCTTTTATGTTGTTTAAATTTAATTATTAAGATAATATTATTAAATAATAATCACACAACATCAATTCAATTTTATCAAAAATAATCATATTTCAAGCATTTTGAGTGGTGTTTTTTGCTTTTTAATAATTGCTTTTTTAACACAAAACTGACAAATTAATTTGTTCGGCGATAAATTAATTATCGTTGTGCACGTATACATAATAGCTTTAACTTTAAATTTTATATTAATGATTCAATTTTGTCTGAAAACTTTTTTTTTAAAAAAATATTATCTTTTTTATATTTATATATGTTTTATCACTATAAATAGTTTATTTTGCAACTATTTTAAAGAAGATTATATGGGAAGATTTTTAATTAAAATCTTTTTATTCCTGTTTTTGGCAAAAATTTTATTAATCGCTAACAAATCAATTGTTATTGAATTACAAACAAAATTTAATAAACAACCTTGATTGATAAGTTTGATAAAAATGTTATTTATAATTATATGTGCAATGACTATTTTATATTTTTCGTTAATATGACCCACAATAGATCCTCCGACCCAAAACGATAAATTAATTCTGAATAAGTATAATCAAGATAATTTATGAAATTATCTTGAGTTCGTTTTTGACGTTATAATATTAGCAAGCATTGCTGAAGAAATATTTTTTCGATATTTACTATTTAGTTTTTTTAAAAAACCAAGTGTTCAAATTTTTGTAACATCAATTATTTTTGGTTTAGCACATCTGCATAAAATTTTAGGGGAGGCAACAGATTCAATGATAATGATTAATCTAAAGTATTACATAACTAATCGTGTTTATTTTATTGGTGGTTTGATGTTAGGTGTGATTTATTATAAATTTGGTATAATTTCCGCTATATTAGTGCACATGACTGTTAATTTGTTAGCAATATTATTAATTTTAAATTAACTAATCATTTGCTGTTATTTTATTTATTGAAAGTTTGTTGATTTTGCATTGATTTATTTTAAAAATTATAAGTCCAATAAACATTACAGAACCAAATAAAAATAAAAGTAAGTGCCAGTTTGTTTCAAATATAACCATGATTGTGGTAATTTGATAAATTAAATTAGTTAATTGGTTCAATATTATTATTGAAGTTAAAAAACCAACCATCATGTTAAGTATAAATACCACAAAATAGATTCCAAAAAAAATAACATTCAAACAAGTTGTTGAAAAACCACAACAACGCAAAATTAATAAATTTTTTAAATTTTCATAAAAAACAATGTTGATCATAATTAAAAACACCAATACAATACTAATTGATAATATTACTAAAATTATTTGAGTTTTAAATATTAAATTTTGAAAAAAAGTTACATTTGGCTTGACATTAATGATTGATTTAGGAAACACTTCATAATTTTGAAAATTTTTAATGATGTCTTGCAAATGATATTTTTGTTGGTTATTAACGTCACCAATATACAAAACATTCAATTTAGAAATATTATCTGTTGTAATATATATGTTATAAAGTCAGTCTTTTTTATCAATGTTTTTGTTAATATCTTTATTTAAAACAAATATAAATTTATTTAAAATATCCTCTTTTAATATTTCTGTAATCGATAATGTTATAGGATTGTTTTTAGTAAAATTAATTGTTAATGAATCAGACTTTTTTAATTTTAACAAATTAGCTAAATTTTGAGTTATTACAACTCCTGATTCGGAATTAATAGGTGATGTTTTATAAAATTGACATAAATTTTTAAAATCATCTAGACCGAACAAATCGGCAGTTTGTTTAATATCGCCTGATTTTAGGACAATATTTTGTTGAAAACGAGCAAAAGTATAATTGTTTTGTTTATTAATTGGACTAAAAATAATTTTATATTTTTTCTGTTTTCCATAAATCGTTTTTACACCTTGATCAACATGTTTTTTTAAATCAGGGTATTGTTTAGATCACAAAGATATTTCTTTTTCAGTTATATATTGATTTTCAACACTAGCTTCGAATTTTTCAATTTTTTTAATTGGAAGGGAGGATTCTTTTAATGTTATTCCTTTTTCATTTAAAAAACCAACTTTAAAGTCGGGTTGAAATATATTTTCTATTTTATTAACGGTATCGGTAAATTTTGATACACTTAAAAATAAAAAATTTAACGAAAACATACCTACTAAAAAAACTAATCCAAATAAAACAACTTTAACAATTGAACGTTTTAGAAATATTAAAAAAACGTGAACACTAATAAAATTTTTATTAACTTTATTAACATTTTGTTTTTTAAAAAACAAAATGTTATTGAAGATTTGATTTTGGATAAATAAATATTTAAGTTTTTTTAAAACGTAACAATAAGTAAAAACGATCAAAATTAATGGTATAAAAAAACAAGTAAAAGCAAAAACTCAACCATCAAATAAAAGATATGGAATTTTTATTAATAACGTCGATTGTAAATCTATATTTAAAAATAATTGTAAAATCAAACCTAACAAAAAACCAATGACTGATCCAAATAATATAAAAATTATTAAATTAGTTATAATAAAAAAAATAATTTTGAACTTTGGATAACCTAATGATAATAAAATAAATATTTTTTGTTTGTTTAATGACAATTGTTGTTTTATAAAACAACAATTAATAAATACAAAAAATATTAATATAAAACTAAAGATAAGTGTATAAATTAAAAGCAACTTCAAAGTTAAATAATAAAAAGCGCCACTAGAAGGTGAAATGGAATAATTTGTAAATGGCGACTTGTCATGAAAATTAAAAAATTTTTTTAAATACGTTTCAAAAGATTTTATGTCTGACTCTTCATTTAAAAAAATTTTAAATTTTAAATGTTTTTCGGTTAATTTTCCATTATTTTGAAAGATGTCTCAATGGATTAATTTATCAAAAATTTCACTATCAACATAAATTGTTGATTGCTGACTTAATGATGATGATTTACTAATATTAACTGATGATATACCAACATTAACAACATATGTTAATTTAACAGCACTTGTTTGATCATTTTGCATAATATTTAGAAAATCAAACATATTAATTTCTTCTCCTGCAAGATGATAATTACTGATTAAGTAATTATTAGAATATTTTTGATTTAGTTTATCATCATATCATTTGACGAAATGAACACCATTTTTTAACAAAGGTTTTATTTTATTTTTGTTTGTTTCATTAAAATTATATGATAAAATTTTTCATTTTTTTCAGGTTGTAAATGGTTGCTTAATTTTGTTTAAAAAAGCTAATTCAACTGATTTGATTACACCGTTATCAAGGATTTGAATATACGGAATTACTTGTAGTTTGTGTTGTTGACCTTCCATTACTTGATCAAGCACATCTAATTTATAATCACCATATGGGGGTGTATTAATTGATGAGGTGGGGTTGTTTTTTATCTTTTTTAAAACGCTTGATTTCCCGTAATCTAGAATAGTTGCAAGATTATTAGAATCAGATATTGCTTTAGGTAATTTTTTTTTTCCTTCGGAGGTTAGTTCAGCGTCATTAAATTGTAATTCATATTTAAAAACTTTTTGGGTAGCGTCTATTTCATGAAATAAATTTAAGATTTTTAATTGGATTGGAAAAATTGCGTTAATTAATAATGTGATGATTACAATTAATAAGAAAAAATAAATATAACCACCTAAAAATTTAAAGAATAATCGAAAATTTTGTTTAAAGAGTAAAAACAATTTAATTTAGGCTTTTTTAATAATAGTTTCGGTGATTGCTGATGGTACAATTTGATAATGATCAAACGACATGGTATAAGTACCACGACCTTGTGTAAATGATCGAAGGTTGGTTGTATATTCAAACATATTGGCTAAAGGTATTTTACTTTTAATAACTTGCGCACTGGCTGAATTATCTGGATCTAAAGAATGATAACTTTCAATTTGGCCTCTACGAGATGAAATATCACCCATAACATCGCCTAAATTGTGTTCAGGAACAATAATTTCCACATTCATAATTGGTTCTAATAAAACCGGATTTGCTTGAATGGTTTTTTTTAAAGCAAGTGAAGCGGCAATTTTAAATGCATTTTCTGATGAATCGACATCATGAAAAGAACCATCATATAAAGTTGCTTTAAAATCAATTAATGGATAACCAGCTAAAACACCGGTAGTCATCGATTCTTCTAAACTTTTTTTAACATGGGGGATAAATTCTTTAGGAATTCGACCACCAACAATTTTATCAACAAATTCAAAACCTTTTGCCGGATTAGGTTCAAATGTTATTTTAACGTGACCATATTGCCCTTTACCGCCTGATTGACGAATATATTTGCCTTCAGCATCAATTGATTTAGTAATCGTTTCTCGATAAGCAACTTTAGGAGTTCCAACTTGCACTTCAACTTTAAATTCACGTTTTAATCGATCAACAATAATTTCAAGATGTAATTCGCCCATTCCGGCAATAATAGTTTGGTTAGTTTCAGCATCATTTCAAGTTTTAAATGACGGATCTTCTTCAATTAATTTTGCTAAAGATAAGGCTAATTTTTCTTGATCATTTTTTGTTTTTGGTTCAAGTGATAATGAAATCACTGGTTCTGGAAAAGTAATTGATTCTAGTAAAACTGGATTTTTTTCATCAGCTAAGGTGTTACCAGTAATCGTATCTTTTAAGCCAATGATTGCTACAATATCACCAGCTTTAACAACATCAATCTCTTCACGATTATTAGCATGCATTCTTAATAAACGACTAATACGTTCTTTTTTACCTTTAGTAACGTTTAACACATGCGACCCATTGTGTAATGTTCCTGAATAAACCCTAATAAAAGTTAATCGCCCGACAAATGGATCAGTTGCTATTTTAAAAGCTAATGCAGCAAAAGGTTCTTGATCATGTTGTTTTCTAATAATAATTTGATCTTTATTATGAGGATGAGTACCATTAATAGCTGGAACTTCATCAGGGGCTGGTAAATAATCGACTACAGCATCAATTAATAATTTAACACCTTTATATTTAAAGGCACTACCACATAATATTGGAAAAAATTTAGCTGATAATGTTGCTTTTTTAATAGCTAATTTTAATTCATCAACGGTGATTGTTTCAGTTTCTAAATAACGTTCCATCAATGGTTCATCAAATAAAATAACCGCTTCAATTAATGCTTTTCGTAGTTTTTGACAATGCATTAATAAATGAGTTGGAATTTCAATTTCATCTTTAGCTTCAGCTTGATCACCCTCTACATATAAATAAGCTTTTCATTCAACTAAGTCAATAATACCTTTAAAATCTTGGTCTTGGCCGATTGGAAATTGAATGGGATGAGCATTGGCTCCTAATTTTTTATGTAAACTTAATACCGATTTATTAAAATCAGCCCCAATTTTATCCATTTTATTAGCAAAAACAATCCGTGGCACTTTATGACGCACAGCTTGTCTTCATACTGTTTCAGTTTGTGGTTCAACGCCTTGTTGAGCATCTAATACCGAAATAGCACCATCTAACACCCGTAGTGACCTTTCTACTTCAATGGTAAAATCAACATGACCGGGCGTATCAATAATATTAATTTGAGTATCTCTTCAAAAAACGGTTGTAGCGGCTGAAGTAATTGTAATACCACGTTCTTGTTCTTGTTCCATTCAATCCATTTGCGCCGTTCCTTCATGAACTTCACCAATTTTATGAATACGACCAGTATGAAATAAAATTCGTTCGGTAGTTGTTGTTTTGCCAGCATCAATGTGCGCCATTACACCAATATTTCTAATTCGTTTAATGTCATATTTAAACATAATTAACCACTAAAATGAGAAAACACTTTATTTGATTCAGCCATTTTAATAATTTCTTCTCTTTTTTTAAAAGCTCCACCTAATTTATTTGAAGCATCAATAATTTCTTTTGTTAAAGATTCAATAAAAGTTTTTTCTTTTCTTTTACGTGCATAAGTAATCAATCATCGCAAACTCAAGGTAATTTTTCGAACATCAGTTACAGCAATTGGTACTTGATAATTAGCGCCACCCACTTTTCTACCCTTTAATTCGACATATGGTTGCAAATTATCCATCGCTACATTAAATATTTCTAAAGGATTAGTGGATGTAATTATTTGAATTTTATCAAAAGCACTATATACTAAATGTTGCGCAAGCCCTTTTTTACCACACATCATTAATTGATTAATTAATTTAGCAACTAAGATTGATTGATAAATTGGATCAGGTAATAAAACTCGTGGTACTGGTTTTGATTTTCGCATATGTTATGTTTAACCTGTTTTCTTAACTAGTTCTTTGATTTTTTTCACACCATAAAGAGAACGACTTTGTTTTCTTTTAGCAACACCAGCTGAATCTAAAATTCCACGAACAATATGATAACGAACTCCTGGTAAATCCTTAACACGACCACCTCTAATTAACACAATTGAATGTTCTTGTAAATTATGGCCTTCACCAGGAATATAAGCAGAAACTTCCATAGTATTACTTAATCTTATCTTTGCAATTTTTCGTAACGCTGAATTAGGTTTTTTAGGCTTAACGGTCAATACTTTTAAACAAACGCCTCTTTTTTGTGGAGATGATTGCCCAGCAAGAAATTTTTTATTAAGTTTACTATAACCAAAACTTAAAGCAGGGGATTTAGTTTTATATTTTTTATCAGTACGGCCATTTCTGACTAATTGATTAATGGTAGGCATTTAACAATAAAAACCTTTTTTTAAATAAATATACATACTTAATAACATATCATAAAATGATGAATTATGCAATAAAAAGCTAAATAATTTTAGCATTTTTTTAAATGTTTAATCATCAAGTTTGGTGATTTTTTGATAATTATTGGGCTGATAAACAACATCGGCTTTGTTACGTCAATGACGATTAACAAACTTTACATAAGCATCATTTGATTCTGCATCTGAACAAGGATTAACGATTTGATTTGATGCTTGATACAAATCGGTCATTGATAAAAGATCATTATTATAATAAATTTTTGTTTCGTTATTTAATTCAATTATTTCATGATTAGAAGGTTTGATGTTGTTAAATAATTGTTGATTTACAATATCATTAATAATTATCTTTAAAGCATCATTGGTAGGTTGTTCAATTAGTGATTTATCAGTAAACCGAACAAGACCAAAATTACAAATTTTTGAACAAATATTGTTTCTATTTAATTGACAAGTTATAGAGGCAGTTAATTTTGTTGTATTAATTTTTTTTACAGTTATAAAAAAAATATTGGTGTTTAGTTTAGTTATACTAGAAAAATAATTGGTAAGCGTTTTAATGATGGTATTTATGACAAAATTATGTTTTAAAAAAATAATTTTTGATAAATCAATAATTGAAAGTTGTTTTTTTAAAATATTATTTAGTAATCTTTTTGTTTCATGATTAAAAATTTTAAACAATAATTTTTCATTATTTTTTTTCGAATAAATTTCAAATAAAGTAAAACTACCAACCCCAAATATTCTTAAAAAGAAAGAAATGAAGGAACATCACGTGAAAGGAAAAACAACACAACAAAGTACAAATGGCGTAATAATTCAAAACATCGTTGAAGGTTTGTTTTCTAATAACAGATTTTGTCTTACTATTGTTGAAACAATAATCAATACCGGAACTAAAATTGACAGAACGACACTTAAATAAGTTAATATGTAAAATTTATAAGATTTATCGGAAGGGAATATTGTTCAAAATTGTGTTGTAAAAAAATCATTTCAAAAAACAGTAATCTTGCTTCAAATATCTAAATTTTTTGGCATATTTGTTAATGTTAAAATTGTAAAAATAGCATAAAATCAATCAATAATAAAACTAATACATAAAATTAATAAAAATATATTTAATAAAAATAACATTACAATCAACCCCTAATTCTTTTAAAAAATAATAAAATTAATTTTATATAATATAATCTTAAAAACAAAATTATGTTTAATTAAATAACAGGTTTGTTGTTTTCAAATATATTTATCAGATCTTGGATAGATTTTATATCAAATAATTGTTCTTCAGGAATTGAAATTTTAGTTTTTTTTTCTAATTCTATTACCAAAACTGCAGCATCTAATGAATCGATTGCTAATTCATAAAAAGTTGAAGATGGTGTTAATTTACTCACATCAATTTGTTTAGCTTGTAATAATAACTTTATTTCATTATAAAAATCAAACATATTATTAATAATCTTTTCCAAAATAAATTAAATCGTTTTTTTTCAAAGCTTTTTGATTGCAATTGAAACACAAATTATTTGTTTTTTTAAACAAACAACGACTTTTTAAGTTATATTTTTTTTCGATATTTTGTTCACATGTTATTTTATTACAACATGACAACAAATATACACCATTAATATTATCATTTAAAATTTGTTTTTTATCAAAATTTTCACAATTAAAAGTTTTTTTTTGTAAGTTTTGTTCACTAACTTCTAATAAAGATTTATTAATTAGCTTTATTAAATTAATCACATATAATTTAATTTTATGAAATTGAACAAGTTCTTTGGTTAATTTATCTCTTCTAAATACGGTAATATTTTGTTGCTGTTGTTCTGATGCACCAATTTCTATTCTAATTGGAATGCCTTTAATTTCTGATTTTACTATTTTTTTTCCAAATGTATCATCACTAATGTCAATATAAATTCGTTTGAAAAAAGCAGAACGAGCAAAACATTGTTTTATTTTATGAGCATATATCATATATTCTGTAGAAACTGGAATAATAATCATTAAAATTGGGGCAATCTTTGGCGGCAACACTAATCCTCGCGCATCGCCATGACTCAGAATTAAAGCACCAATTGCACGAGTAGAAATTCCTCACGAAGTTTGATAAGCATTTTTTAAAATATTGTCTTTATCTAAAAATTTGATATCAAATGCTTTTGAAAAATTTTGTCCTAAATAATGAGAGGTTGCGCTTTGTAAAAATTTATTTTCATTAGTTATAACTTCAATAGTATAAGTAATTACCGCTCCAGCAAAACGTTCTTTTTGAGTTTTTTTACCTGCAATTACAGCAATACATAAAATGTTTTTAAAAAACCATTGATATTGTTTTCACATTTTTTGAGCAAATAATGAGGCGGATGTTGCACCGTTATGAACGGTGTGGCCTTCTTGTCATAAAAATTCACGAGATCTTAAAAAAGGGCGAGGATTTTTTTCACATCTAAATACATTTACTCATTGATTGTATAATAACGGTAAATCTTTATAACTTTCGACTTCTTTTTTAAAAAATTCACAAAATAACGCTTCTGAAGTTGGTCTAATAATTAACGGCACCGCAAGTTCATTGTTACCTAATTTTGTAACAATAGCAACTTCAGGCATAAAACCTTGAACATGCATTTGTTCTTTTTCTAATAACGATAAAGGCATTAATAAAGGAAAATTAACGTTTACAATTGCTAATTTTTTAAATTGTTTGTTTAAAATATGTTGAAAAGCTTCTCAAATTGCCATACCGTAAGGTTTAAGAATGAAACAACCTTTAATTGCACTATAACTACCTAAACCACTTTCAAAAAGGACGGCATCATATCATCCAATTGGATCTTTTATTTGATCAGGAATTCACAAATGTGGTTTTTTATTAATCATAATTTGTTTGAAAAATTTTTATAAAATTTTGAACAGTATCGCTAACAAAATTTACTTCATTATATTTACGAATTGAGATGGTTTTATTTTCAGTTTCTTGATTACCAATTACTAATTGGTATTCAATTTTTTGCACTTGCGCTTCGCGAATTTTAAAAGCTAAACGCTCTTCACGAACATTAAGTTTAAATCTAATTGAAGCTTTTTCTAATAATTGACCAACTGATTCAGCATATTTAAGTTGTGATGGGGTGTTAGCGACTGTAATTATCATTGCTTGTGTAATAGCTCATCTTACAGGTAATATGCCTTTATATTGTTCTAACAATACTGCAATAAAACGTTCATAAGTGCCAATCAAACCACGATGAATAACAATTGGTGATGTAGTTTGTTGGGCTTCATTGTAATAAAATAAATCAAAATTTTTAGCCAATTGAAAATCAAGTTGAATAGTAGACAACGTCATTTCTTGTCCATAAACAGTATTAATTTGAATATCAAGCTTCGGTCCATAAAAAGCAGCTTCACCTGGTTTTATTTCATAAGGAATTGCTAATGATGTAATAAAATCTTGTAAAATAGCTTCGGCAGATAATCACATTTGATCGTCATCAATATACTTATGATTGTTTTTATTACGAGTTGATAACACTACTGATTTAATATGGATACCAAAATGATCCAACACTTCTTTAATTAAAGCATAACATGCAACAATTTCAGTCATAATTTGATCGGGTCTTACAAATAAATGAGCATCAGTAAGTTCCATCGATCTTGTGCGGTGCAATCCTGATAAAGCACCAGAAAATTCATAACGATATAATCAAGTATGATCAGCAAGTCGTAGCGGTAAATCTTTATAGGAACGTGGTTTCATTTTAAAAACTAAAGCGTGATGAGGGCATGACATCGGCTTTAACATTAATATTTGGTGATCAAGTGTCATCGGCGGAAACATATTTTCTTTATAAAAATTTAAATGACCACTCATTTGATACAAGGATTCTGAACCAACAATTGGTGCTTGCACCTCTTGATAACCGTATCTCTTTTCACAACTTCGTAAATAATCTTTAATTAAATTTCGTAACATTACGCCATTTGGTAATCAAATAAAAAAACCTTGACCAATTAAATCATTGCTTAAATAGAGTTCTAATTGTTTTGCAAAATATCGATGATCCATAGTCGGAAGCTCTCGCATTTTTAATGAGTAATCATCTCATGCTTGTTGATTGTTAAAAGCTGATCCACAAATTCTTTGTAAGGTTTGTTTTATGCCTGCTTTATCAGTATAACTACTTCCTGATAAAGAAAGGGCTTTAATAATTAGTTGATCAGGAGTTTTTTGTAAATATGAGCCTAATCATAAAAAAAGCTCATTCACTTGTAACAGAGTTCTTTTATCGTCGGCAACATAATTATCATAATAATATTTATTGATTAATTTTAATTTATTTTTAATGAGTGGTTGTTCTATATAAATAGGATTAATAATTAATGATTTATCAAGCAATGCTTTATCAACTAATAAATTGATTGTATCTAAAATATCATTTTTAAAATTATCATCGTATTTAATATCTATTCAAAATAGTTTGTCATTGCTGTTAATATTTACAATTGTTGCTCCGGGAAATTGCTGTGTTAATGCTCAAGCTACAAAATAACTACCTGTATTTTGCATTCATTGATTATAAACGTTAATTGATAAATCATTTTTGAAAATAAGCTTGATGTTGTCGGCTTCAATTATAAAATGACTTAACGGAACAATACGAGATTTAACTTCGGCAGCCACGATTGGATTAACAATATCAGTAAGATGATTTTTTAAAATTGTGCAACAAACTTCATAAATAGAAATTGGTCGATCAAATGAATAATTATATAATTTTTCTTTAACAAGTAATTTTAAGTCCATAATGTTGTTGGTTGTTCTAATGTTATTATATTATTTTTCATGTTAATATAAAGTCACTCAAAATCAGTAAAGGTTTGCAACAAAGATCAAAATTCTGCCGTATCGGAAGGCGACCAATCATAACTAAAAAATGGAAAAACACTACGTGTAATACCGTATTTAGTAAATTCAGTTTTATATGAAGTTAATAAAAATATTCGTAAAGGGTTGGCAAAAGAACATCATAATTGTAAAAATTGTTGAGTTCAAAAAGTATCAATTAACACTAAAATTGTTTTGTTATTATTAAATCTTTTTAATAACAAATTTACTGCAATTATAGCTGGATGATCAGAAAATAATGCCAATTTAACTTCTAATAAATGATTATTTTTTCAAACACACGGTTTATCAACATAAAAATTATTAATTTTAACCATCGTTTGAACTGTTTCTAATGGATAATGTCCAATAGCAGATTCAGCCGATAACATTGTAGCGCCAGCGCCTTGTTTAGCAGCAGTTGCAACATCATTAACTTCAGCTCGGGTTGGACTAGGATTTTCAATCATCGATTCCAACATTTGCGTCGCAATAATGGTTGATTTGCCCTTCATTAATGATTTGTCAACCATAATTTCTTGTCAATAAGGAACTTTATAATAAGGCATTTCTAAAGATAAATCGCCACGGGCAATCATTAAACCATCTGATGCAATAATAATTTCTTCAATGTTGATGATTGCTAATTCTGATTCTATTTTAGAAATAATTTGAATATAGTTAGCATTATGTTTTTCTAATAGTTGTCTAATTTGAAAAACATCAGCTTTGGAATTAACAAAAGACGCGGCTATGAAATCAATACGATTGTTAATGCCTACAATAATATCGTCAATATCCTTAATACTTAAAAACGCAAGATCTAACGGTTTGCCAGGCAAATTAACTCGTTTATTATCTGTTAATGTTAAGGTGTTTAAAGCAACTGCCACAACTTGATATTTGTTAACACTAATCACTTTTAATTTTAACTTACCATCATCAATTAATATAAGATCACCCGGATTCATTACTCTTGCAAAATCATACGACATGGTAATGAATTTATGATTACTAAATTTATGTGCATAATGTGCGGGATACGTATCAATGATTATTTCTGAATTTTTAGTTATTAAACATGGTTTATTTTTTATAAACTTACCTACTCTCACTTCCGGGCCTTTAGTATCTAATAAAATAGAAACCGGCATATTTAATGTTTCTGCGACTTCTCTAATCATTTTTACGTTTGGCAAAAGATCAACAAAATTACCATGGGAACAATTAAAACGAAAAACAGTCACACCTTCATTAATTAAATTTTTAATTAATAGTGGATCATTTAAAGCTGGACCAAAAGTTGCAACAATTTTTACTTGATTAAATTTTCTTATTTGATTCATGATAATACTGAATTCTCCGTTTTTTTACATATAAATATTTTATATCAATCTATATGCTTTATAATAATTTTTCTAAAAAAAATTAATTTGATAATAAAAACATAACCAATATCATTATAATGATATTATATCGTTGGTACTGTAGCCAAGCGGTAAGGCAAGGGTCTGCAAAACCTTGATCAGGGGTTCAACTCCCTTCAGTACCTCCAAATATCAAAAAGTATTTATAAAATATGATAAAACAATCCAAATTATATGAAGGCAAAACTAAAATTATTTATAAAAATAATGATCACCAAATTACAATATGATTTAAAGATGATGTTACCGCCTTTAACAACCTAAAAAAAACAATGATTGAAAATAAAGGCTTTTTATCGGCTCAAATTAGTTTGCATCTCTTTACATATTTAAAAAAACAAAACATCCCGAATCATTGCATCAGCGGATCAGCAAATATTTTAATAGCCGAATCATTAACAATGTTTCCTTTAGAAGTTGTGGTTCGCAACGTTGCTGCCGGAAGTATTCTGAATAGATTAAATTTTGATAAAGGTTATGTTTTTGATAAACCAATTGTTGAATTGTACTATAAAAATGATCAACTTAAAGATCCTTTAATCAACGATGAACACTGTTTATTGTTAAAAATAATAACTTCACAAGAATTAATCATTATCAAAACTTTAGCACATCAAATTAATAATGCTTTAACAATATTATTTATACAAAATCACTGAACATTGGTTGATTTAAAATTAGAATTTGGTGTTAATCATCAAGGAATTATCATGGTGGGTGATGAAATTGCCCCTGATACTATGAGAATATGAGATGAACACAATAACTCATTAGATAAAGATGTTTTTCGCGAATCTTTAGATCAAACATTAACAGATGTTTATCATAAAGTATGACAATTTGTTAAAACATTAATGTAATATTAGCGAACAATTTAATATAGATTATGATAATTTGTTAACTTGATTTTGAAACTGCTTTAAATCATTAATGTGTATTGATTTATCTGTAAGGTTTGAATTATTTCAATATTCAATTGCTCGATCTAAATAAGTGTTTATTTTTATTTTATCTTGCGGGTTTAATACAATTTTTTTAATTTCTTGAGCAATTTCATCAAATCATTGTTTAATATTATTAGCATGATTAGCATGATTTTTTTGTAAAACGCAAAAGGCAGCTCTTTCTCAAGCTGACGGAATATCAAAACAATTAACAATTGAATTTAATTGGTTTGTTAATTTAAAAACATCACTATTATAAAAATTATTAAACATTTGAAAAATTAATGCAACGTGTTTTTTAATTCAGATATGATCAAAATTATTGATTGTTTTACAAGCGTTATTAATATGCTGCATAATGCCTGTATCATTAAAACTATTGACAATTTGAATCACATCATTAATGTATTTAGTGACATTATCAAATTCATATTTATTAATGTCCGAAATTAATTCTATAAGATTGTTTTTAACAATCGCGCTTTTAAAAATAGAAACACTGTTGATGGTTTGTGTGCCATCATTATAATTAGTTTTTTCTTGCTGAAACATAGCTGTCGCATTATTAATTAGATCAATTTTTTCATCAAGCTTAGACAGGCATTTAATAGCCAGTTCAATTTTATACATATTGCTCATAATTAAACCAATATCAAAATTAGCAAGTATG
The DNA here is from genome assembly GCA_043756005.1 of Spiroplasmataceae bacterium. Classification (GTDB taxonomy): domain Bacteria; phylum Bacillota_I; class Bacilli_A; order Mycoplasmatales; family JAYUTB01; genus JAYUTB01. The sequence goes on from JAYUTB010000001.1 coordinate 39,274, forward strand.
TTAGCAACATTATAAGTAACTTTAATAATATGAGAATCATTAAAATCAGCAATTTTTAATTTAATTTTGTTTAAGTTTTTTATAACATTGTTATTTTTAAAAATCAACGATGATTTATCAATTTTATATAAGATTTTTTTGATGTTATCTGGATTAAAAATTTTTACATCTGCATGAGCTTTTTTTAAATGATTTGAAAAAATAGGCGAATCCAATCACGCAAGATTTTTATAAAGAATATCAACTGAAATTTGCGCATTTGTAAAATTAAAAACTGATATATCATGAACAATATCATCAAACAATCGACTAAAGTTGAGATTTTTAAAATTGTCAATAATTTGATTGATTTTTGATATTTGACTTAATATTTTACTAACATTAAACGTTTTAATATCTTGTGTGATTTTTAAAATCATTTTATTAATATCATGAAGATTAAAAATATGAATCATTTCATAAATTTTGGATAAATTTGCAAAAATATTACTATTTGCCCAACATGAAACGGCTGTATTAATTTCATTGATCGTCGTTTGTAATTCACTAAAATTAAAATATTTTATTTTATTTTGAAAACTCAAAATATTAGCATTAGTTTCTTTAAAATCAAACATTTTAATAACTTCTATAAATTTATAAAAGTGTTCGGTGTTGTCGTCAATTTGAAAAAGATCAATATTTTCAATAATTACTTTAATGTTGGCGATCGTATCTACTAAATTAAATAACTTTGTCTCTTGTCCGGCACGATAAATATTATCACTAACTTCTGCTGTAATTTCTCAAGCGTCAGCAGCTTGTTGAAATAATTGTAATTTTTCATCATTAACGGCTTTTTTATAATAAAACAGCACATCTTTAATTAAAAATGTTAAATTCTTTAAAAATTTTAATGATTTAATGTTGGCAGTTTCGTTTGGAATTATTTTTTCTAATTGCATAATAATTTCTTAATAATGAATATATTATATACAAAAATAAAAAAAATTATATTTTATTTGATATTTAAAAATCATAATTTTTTATTATCTTTACCAATTTGATTTATAACGCCGGAACCAATGCAAATATCTTTTTGGTAAAAAACAGCAAATTGACCAGGAGTGACTGCCATTGAAGGTTGATCAAATTTTACAAATAATTGATTAGCTTGATTAATTGATAACGTTACTTGTTCATCAGGCGCTAAATATCGAAATTTAGCAGTGCATTTGATTGGAAAAGTAATGGAATTGATCCAATTTAAATCAGTTACCGTACAATTAGTAGAATGTAATCACGGATTATTAAATTGTTTGCTTACGTAAATAATATTTTTAGCAATGTTTTTACCTACTAAATAATAAGCCACTTGAGTGCCTCCTTTGGTAACCAAACCTTTGCGTTGACCAATTGTATAATAACTAACGCCGTCATGATCTTGCAGATATTCATTAGTATCAATATCAACGATTGGTCCACGATTAATGGGAATATAGTTTTGTAAAAATAATTTAAATGATTTTGATCGACCAATAAAACATATGCCCACAGAATCTTTTTTAGTAGCAACTGGTAATTTTCATTGATGAGCTAAAACTCGCACCTGAGTTTTTGAATATTTTCATAAAGGAAACATAATTTGTGATAGTTGGGCTTGATTCAATTGACTTAAAAAATAACTTTGATCTTTGGTTGCATCCTGCCCGCGATGCAATTCAAATTGTTGTAACGTTTCATTAAACGAAACACCAGCATAATGTCCGGTGGCTAATTGAGAAACATGAAAGCGAGCTTTAATATAATGTAATAATTTATCAAATTTAATATATTTATTACAAAAGACATCAGGATTAGGAGTACGACCTGATTGATATTGATGTAATAAATATGTAAAAATCTGATCTCAATATGCTTTACTAAAATCTACTCTATATAAAGGAATTTTTAAATGATTAGCAACTAATTGAGCATCTTTAAAATCAATGTCTTGGATGCATTGCGAGCTGGTTTGTTGAGTTTGATCATTTTGTAAAGCAGCATCTCAATTTCTCATAAACACCCCGATCACATCATAACCTTGGTCTAATAATAATTTAGCAGCTACCGCCGAGTCAACCCCGCCACTTAATCCTATTACAATGGTTTTTTTAATCATGATCAATAAAATGTTTATATGAAGAATCTAATAACTTGCTAAGTTGTTGCTTGCTGGGTCGCGATTCATAATTATATCTTCATTTTAATACTAACTTAAAAGCTTGATCAATGTCTTGTCACATTAATGGTTGTAATTGCTTAATATGATGAGATCAAGGTTGATCAAATTTATCAGCTAAAAAAATTATTTTTTCAAATTTAGTAAAGCTTGGGTGGGCGGTTGTATGAAATTTAACGGCATTTAACATCAATGAATCATTAAAATAAAATAAATTTTTTAATTGTCACGCCCCAACTAATGAATGTCAAATTGCTGGCGGTTCATGAATTGATTCGGTATAATGTTTTGTTAAACATGAATGCAATTCAGTTGTTGGTATATTTTTAGCAATATCATGACACAAGCCAGTGATTCAAGCTAATCGAACATTTAATCGATGATGTTTGGCTAATTTTGCAGCCAATTCAGCAACACGTAAGCTATGACTAAAGCGAGCGGGAGTTAATAACATTTTTAATCAATTTTTAACAAATAAGCCGTGTTGATTTATATAGTTTAAAACTAAAGGATTTACTAAATTTAAATTTTTACGAGATTGAATTGATCGAGAAGCGACCAATAATTCATTAATATTGGTTTGAATCATATTAAATTTCACAATATTTGATTGATTAAATATATAGTCAGGTCTAGCGACGGCAATAATTTTAACAAGACTGGTAATTAAATGTACTTTTTTTCATAAATGAAATTTATTCACTTGATCGGCCCCTAAAATTAAATAATAATCGTGTTGTTTACCGTATTTAGCAATTATTAAAAATAACGTTTGATAGGTATACATAGCTTTCTTCATGATTAATTCTGTATCATCAATGCAAAGATCATCATAAGATGCAATTGCCAACTTTAGCATGTTTAATCTATGAAAACTAGTGATTAAGGACTTTTTTTCAACACTTTTATAAGCCGGAACTAATAATATTTTGTTTAACATAAATGCTTGTTGCACTTGATTGCAAATACTAATATGTTGATTATGAACTGGATTAAAACATCCTGGTAAAATACCAATTTTTAATTTATTAATCATTAAGCTTTATAATACCAATTTTTAATCAATTGTATTTCTTCAGCATATAAATTATGCTTAAAACAAGGTGTTTCTAGAATGATAGGAATTGATTGTAATTTAGGATGAGTAACTAAATTTAATAAACTGGATAATTTTATTTGACCAGTTGCTAGATTGTCATGTCGATCAAGTGGATTTGCTAATGCAAATTTAGAATTATTTAAGTGAATAACTTTTAACTTATCAAGTCCGATTAATTTATCAAATGTATCGATCATTTTTTCTAAATCGTTATCTAAATCTCAACCACTATCTCATAAATGGCAAGTATCTCAACAAACACCAATCGCTGCTTGATTATCGATTAAATCAAGAAGTTGTTTTAATTCTTGAAAAGAAGCACAAATTTGACTACCTTTGCCCGACATTGTTTCTAAAGCGATAACAATTCCTTCATGATTGGTTAAAAGCTCGTTTAAAGCTTTTGCAACTTGGACAATTGCACCATGATGTAATGATTTATCAATACTACTGCCGGGATGTAAAATAATTGTTTTTATACCAATAAATTTGGCACGTTCCATTTGTTGGTCTAATAAACTAAACGACATGTTATAAATTTTTGGTCGCACTTGATTAGCTAAATTGATAAAATAAGAAGCGTGAATAAAACAATGATCAATGTTAAAATTATTTTCTATTAATGTTAAGTGAAATAAAGCAATATTTAAATCTGATAACTTTGGTTTAATAAAAGATAATGGCGAACCATCAAAAAACATTAAAGCATTAGCTTGATAAGTTAAAGCTTCGGATAAAGCTCCAAGTAAATAATGAGGTGCTTTGAAGTTAACATTACTACCGATAATTAAATTGGATGTTACTTTAATACTAAAAATTCTTTTCTTTTAATTAAATTTAAACAAAAATGTTTTCTTAAGCAAGAAAAATATTATTTACGCTTTCATTTGTTTTTAATTGCTCACATGACTAAAGGAATTAATAAAATGATAAATATGATACAAAATGTAATTAAACACCGCCGGTTAATTTTTTTTTCATATGTTCTAATATCTTCGGTTGACGGTAAATTTTCCGACTTAACTTGATTTTTGATATCACTAATTTTTTTACGATCAAAAAATAAAGTAATGATGTGAATTAAAAAGACCACAAATATAATACAACAAAGACTAATATAGTAGGTTTTTAAAGATGGGATTTTTGGAATTGTTAACTCAAAACCATTTCAAAAAGAATGTGGTCCTGCATTTTTATCAATCAACAACATTAATAAAGCTGATATTATGCCAATAATATACGCTGGGTATAAAAATCAATTAAATATATACTTTTTGACATGTAAAAATAAAAAATATTTATTTAAAGAGTTTGGTATAAAATCATTTGTATTTTTATACAACTTATTTTCTTTAAAAAGAATAATTGATCATAAACTCGCTTGTCCGAAGATAAAAAACGAAACCGCAGTAAAAAAAATAAATGCGAATGTTGTTGAGCCTGTTATAGTTAACATAGAGGTAAAAGCTAAACATAACAATAAAAAAAACGTACATAAACTAAAAAAAGAAATTAAAGCTAACAAATTTCATTTAATTAATTGTTTTTTTATAAATTTTTCAATAAATAATTGATTATATTCAATCATGTTTAAAATACAATTCTTTTTTTGTAACTTAATTATATAATATAATGCTATTGACTTCGATTAAATTTAAATAAACAAACATCACCATCTTGAACAAGATAATTTTTACCTTCATGTTTAATTTTGCCTAATTCTTTTAACTTGATTCATGATTTATGTTCTATCAAATCATCACAATGATAAACTTCGGCTTTTATAAATCCTTGTTCAAAATCAGTATGAATTATTCCGGCAACTTGTTGAGCGTTTCAACCATTATAAAAGGTTCAAGCTCTTGTTTCGGTAGGGCCAGCTGTAAAAAATGTTTTTAAGTTTAATTTTTCATAACATTTTTTAATAAGGGGTTGTAAATCGTTATGGTTTAAATTAAAAGTTTGGCAAAAACTTAATCTTTCAGTAGCAGGTAATAAACTTAATTCATGTTCTGTTTTAGCTGAAATTAACACAAAATGATGATTGTTATTTGTTAAAAAATTTATAGCTTGCGTAATATTATCGTCAATTGATGATTTATCAATTAAGTTTAAAACATAAATAACAGGTTTTAAAGTTAATAAATTTAAATGTTTAACAAGCCCTAAACCTGATAAATCTTGATCAGCTAAATATTTTGAAGATTGCAAACAATCTTTAATTTTTAACAAAATGTTAATTTCGTCTGAACATTTTTCAATATTTTTTTTCATTTTTTGTAAACGATTTTCAACAATCGTTAAATCATTCATCATTAATTCATAATTAATTAACTCAATCATATCAATGATAGCAAAAGTTGCTTCGCCTGATAAAGGGAAACACCTTACCATATGAGTAATGACATCAACTTCACGAATATGAGATAAAAATAAATTACCTAAACCTTCACCCTGCGAAGCGCCTTTGATTAAACCAGCAATATCAACAAATTGAATTGTTGTTTTTGACACCTTTTTTGAATTTAAAATTTGACCAATATCAATTAATCGTTGATCATCAATTTCTACTACTCCAATATTTGGTTCAATGGTTGTAAAAGGATAATTGGCAATATCTACTTGCAAGTTTGTTAAAACACTAAATAATGTTGATTTCCCGCTATTTGGTAATCCTACGATTCCGACTTTAAAGCTCATATGCAAAAATTATACAATTATTTTTAAAAAAAATAAAATTTAATTAATTATTTTAAATTATAAAAATAATATATAAAATTTAGTAAATGGATCACATTATTGAATTCATCATATTAAACAAAAATAATTTTTTTTGAGGTATGTCGGGTTGTGGAATTATATTAATAATAATCATTGGATTATTGATTTGTTGTTTTGATGATGCATCTAGAGTAAAAACAACATTAACATTTAATTTAATATTGACCGGTTTATTGATTGGATTTATAACATCATATAATTTTTTTTTAAATTATTCTTTTAATAAATGAGTTGTTTTTTTTGGTTGATTTTTTAAAAGAATTTACATGATGAGTGTTCATCAATTCTTTATATCATTTATTGCATTCATGGTTGGCGGTAAATTAGCTTTTTTAGCAGCCATTGCTATAGATTTAATAAATACATTTTTTATTACACCCGGCTCAGTAAAAGCATTTAATGCTATATGAGCTTTAATTATCGTTATTTATGCAGTTGGTCCTTATTATTTGTTTAGATTGTTAAAAAATACAATAATATTTAATGATAATACTAAAAAAGATGATTTTTATGCAATAAGTTTAAGTTTTTGTATTGTTACAATTTTTATAAATCTTTTATATCCTTGATTTGTAACTATTCATAGAATTTGATTATACAAGCCTCCTTCAACAAAACACAATACATTAACTTTTATCTTTTTTATAGAGCCTTATTTAAAAAGATTACATTTGTTTATTTCCTTACCGATTAGTTGCGTAATAATATGTGCATTATACAATAACGTTTGCTTAAATAATAATAGAATTGCTAGGTACAATGTTTAATGTTTTAAGACAATTTCGTGATACATACTCAGCGCAAATCATTGCTATTACTAATGGTGGTTTTTTATTATTAATAATATTTATCGGAATAATAATTTTTATATTCGACTCGAGTAAAAAACATAAAAATTTATTTTATTTAGTAACTTCTGGAATGTTTATTGGAATTATGATAAGTATTGAAATTTTTATGAGAAATATTTTTGTTAATAAGCAAATCATAACGTGATGAATAACTAATTGAACTCAAAGATGACATATTCATTATTGAATTTTATCTTTTTTATGTTTTATAGTTGGATTAAAATTAGCATTTATAAGTGCTATTGTGTTTCAAACAATTGGCAGCTTTATTTCGGGAGCTTGACATATCGGAAAATTAAACGTTTATTGAAGTTTTATGACGGTATGTTTGTCGATTGGACCGTATTGTTTTTTTAAATTAATGCATAAAAACAATAATCAAAAAAATATAAAGTTTTTTACACTTATTATTTCATATAATTTGTTGTTTAGTTTTTTTGCATTATTAGATCCTATTATTTTTTATTTAACAAATTTTTGACAAACTAAAGAACAATTACAATTAAATTTAGTTTTAAGATGTTATTTGTTGATTTTTATACCAATTAATAGTATGTTTTTATGAACAACTTACAATATTTTTGATAAAAAAGTAAGTTATCTTAAATAAAAAACATCAATTTCGTCATGAAATTATTATTAAAACATTAACTAATATTTAAAAACTGATCAATATAATTTAAAAAATCAATCACTACCGGATATTGTAATTCTAATTGATAACCATATTTAACAAATTGCTCTCAATGGATGGGTTTTTGATTATTTTTTTGAAACAACTCGCTCAAACATAAACTTTCAATCATAAAAATTTTATCAACATTGGTGAATTGAATAATTAAAAAAGCATAACCACCATGTTGCCTTACTAACGACAATTGTTTTCACTGATGAGCTTGTATCGCATTAAATTTAAAAGTTAATTGTTTAGTTTGTTTTGCTTCTATTTCAATATATTTTTGACGATAAAGTCCATAATAATCAGTGGTTGATTTTTTCAAAAAACATCATTGATTATTTTGAAACACCGCCATAGTTGTTTTTTGAAAAAATAAAGCACGTTCTTCAGTTAAAAACCAAGCAATTGATCTATTAATAATACATTCAATTAACGTGCCTTTATTTTTATTAATCATTATATTTATGTTTATATATTTAAAATTGTGTTTTCCTTTAATATAAAATTAAACTCATATGCCTATTTTTACAATTTGCATTTTATTATTAATCGTCATGCCTTTGACAGTTATTTTTGCAATATTAATGACAAAAAAAATGATTTTTTTAATCAATCATACTAAACTGTCGCAAGCGGTTGCGGGAGTAGTTATTTTATCAATTATTACTTCTTTGCCCGAAATTATAGCGGCTATTTGATCAATTTTTCAAAAAACACCACATACAACTGTAGCAAATATTTTAGGTTGTAATCAAATAACAATTATTACCCTTTCTGGAATGCATTTGATATTTTTTTGAAAGAAAAAACATGCTGAAAAAATTGATAAACAAAACCTAATGTTATTAATTATGCTGATCGGCATTGATTGTTTATTGTTTTTATCTTTATTAATAAAAGATTTAAGAGCAAAAATACCAAAAACAGAAATTTGATGAGGTAACATTTTGATTGTTATATTTATTATTGTAAATTTTTCCGTCGCTATATACCATCAAAAACAAAATTCACAACAAAAGATAAATAGTGATTTTGTTGTTGAAACAACAAATCAACCTGTAATTAAATATAAAGACAAACAAATTGCAACAATATTATTTATTTTGTATGCTTGTGCTTTAATTGCTATATCAAGTGGTTTATCATTTTTGATTGATAACTTTGATAAAAATAACATTTTTGGAAAAAAACATAAATTTGTTGGTGGATTATTATTAAGTATAGTTACTTCGACGCCAGAAATCGTTGCAGCATTCCACATTATAAAGGCTAAAATATTTAATGTAGCTGTAGGAACAATAACCGGCACAGCAGTTTTTAATTTAATATTAATTACAATTAATGATTTGAGTTCAAAACCGTGACATCATGACAACAATTTTGATGAATCAGAGAGTTGGTTTTTTTTAATACCTTTAATTACAATGTGTATAAATTTATTTTTTTTATTACAAATTAACATTACCAATAAATTTATAAAATCAAGAGGGGCAGTATAATGAATGTTATAATTATATTACAATGAATTTTGATCTACAAACAACAAATTTACTAACATTTTTAGAAACAGTTAAAAAGACTTATTGATTAGCTACATTAGAAATAATAGCGATGGTGTTAGCAATTATTTTTGTATTAATTTTTTTACTAAAACCAAAACCAACAAAAGACGCGTTAGTTGACAATTTAACAAATAAAACGTTATTTTCAAAAGCCAAATCAAAAGGATTTGCAAAAATGTTATTGATTTTAAAAATTATTTTAATAATCGTAATTTTAATATTGTTAATTGTATGTTTATGTATTAGAAATCGTTAAAGTAATATGAAAATATTAGCTAAAAATAAAAAAGCGATGTTTAATTATGAGCTTTTTGAAAAATTTGAAGCGGGCATTAAGTTAACTGGAGCTGAAACTAAATCGGCCATTTCAGGTCAAATTAGTATTGAACAAGCTTATGTTATGATTGATCATCATTATGTTGTTTGATTAATAAATGCTCATATTGAAAAATATAAATTCGCTACTTACGATAAAATTGATCCAAAACGAAGCCGGATTTTGTTATTACATAAACATCAAATAAAAAAAATTAATTTTTTAAAAAAAACTCAAAATTATACAATCATCCCGACAGCAATGTATCTCAACGATACCAAATTAATTAAAATAACAATTTATTTAGCACAAGGTAAAAAAGTACACGATAAAAGGAATGCTTTAAAAATCAGAGATGAACAAAAAAAAATACAAACATTTAAAACTTGATAAAATCTAAGATATGAAACAATCATGTGATGTTATTGTTATTGGTGCGGGTCATGCTGGTATTGAAGCGGCATTAGCTACAGCCCGATTAAACCATCACGTTTTTTTATTTACCATTAATCGTGAAAATATTGGGTTTATGCCGTGTAATCCATCAATTGGCGGCCCAGCCAAAGGGATTGTAGTGCGAGAAATTGATGCTTTAGGGGGTGAAATGGGTAAGGCGGCCGATGCAACGTTATTACAAATTAAAGTTTTGAATAAATCAAAAGGGCCAGGCGTATGATCGTTACGTTCTCAAAATGATAAAATTGCATATGCTAAATATATGCAAAAGGTGATTGCTAATACACCAAACATTATTATTATTGAAAAAGAAGTAAAATCATTAATTATTAAAGATCAAATCATTATCGGGGTGATTGATCAATTTCAAATCCATTATTATGCCAAAATAGTTATATTAACTAGTGGTACCTATTTATCGTCTTGTACTTTAAAAGGTAATGAAAGTAAGGCAGAAGGGCCGGCGGGTTTTAAAAATTCGCAAGGATTATCACAAGCTTTAACAGCTTTAGGTTTTCAATTAATTAGATTAAAAACGGGCACACCACCACGCATTAATAAATTTAGCATTAATTTTGATAACATGATCATTGAGCCAGGTGATCAAGTACCGCTCGCGTTTGCTTGACAAACTAAACTTACTAAAAAGTATGTGTTATTTGAAAAACAAATTAATTGTCACTTGATTTACACTAACGCTACCACTCATCAAATTATTAAAGATAATTTACATTTATCACCAATTTATGGTCAAGGAAAATCATGTCTCATCGGGCCACGATATTGTCCAAGCATTGAAGATAAGGTTGTTAAATTTGCCCATCATAATCGTCACCAAATCTTTTTAGAACCAGAATCATTATCATTAGACACGATCTATGTACAAGGATTTTCAACTTCAATGCCCGAAACAATCCAACTAAAAATGTTGCAATCCTTGCCAGGTTTAGAAAAAGTTGAAGTTATGAAATATGGATATGCAATTGAATATGATGTCATCATTGCTAATCAGTTATATCCAACTTTAGAAACTAAACTTATTAAAAACCTATACACAGCTGGGCAAATTAATGGTACGAGCGGCTATGAAGAAGCAGCTTGTCAAGGTTTAATGGCTGGTATCAATGCCCACTTAAACATTAGCAAATTACCACCCTTCATACTAAGAAGAGACGAAGCTTACATTGGGGTATTGATTGATGATCTCAATACTAAACAAATTTTAGAACCATATCGGTTATTAACTTCTCGCGCCGAATATCGCGTACTATTAAGAAACGATAACGCTGAAGCACGATTAATGAAATATGGCCATCAAATTGGATTAATTAATGATCATCTTTGAAAAACATTTCAATCATATCAAACTACCCAACATGATATTATAGCAAACTGCAAAAAGATCATCTTCCAAGTCACAAATGAACCATTTCAAATTGCTTTAGCAAAAATTAGTACTCGCCTTACAAAACCAAGCAGCGTTTATCAACTATTAACGAGACCTAACATAACTATTAATTTTTTAAAACCGTGGGTTAATGTGTTTCAATATTTGGACGTGCAAGATGAAGCAGCACTAGAAATTGAAATAAAATTTAAAGGTTATGTTAAAAAACAGTTTCGTGAAGCACAAAAATTTTTAAAAACCGAAGCAAAACAAATTCCGCACCAATTAAATTATGATGAGGTAACTAATTTATCTTTAGAAGCGGTTGAAAAATTAAAAATTTTTCAACCGGCCACCATTGGTCAAGCAACACGGATTGCTGGTGTAAATCTTGCTGATGTACAAATGATTTTAGTATATTTAAAAAAAAAATATGCCAAAAAAAACAATCATTAATTGGCTAATGTACCAATTAATGAAGCAAGATCCATTTGATATAAATCACAATAATTTTGTAAACCAATTAATAAATTATTTAAAAAATGCTGATCAGCTTTGATTAAACTACTACTTAATAACACGCACGATGCCCCAACCAATAAAAATGCCACCACATCTTCTCAAGTAAAAATGCCACCACTACCAATAATTGGTAAATTTGTCACTTGGCGTGCTTGATAAACATATTTTAAAGCAATTGGTTTAATGGCGCTGCCTGAATAACCAACAATCATATTTTTAAAAACTGAACAATTTTTATAAATATCAATACAAAGGCTTGGTATAGCATTAATCAGCGTAATTGCGGCAGCACCAGCTTTTTCAGCCGCCTTGACCATCTTTAAAAAACCACAACATTGATCTTTTTCGCCATTACAAAATGGATTCAATTTAACAATTAACGGTTTTTTAACAACTAAATGTTGTGCAACTTGGTTTAATAATCTTGATAAAGTGGTTGGGGTATAGTTTTTTGATGCAACATTAGGACACGACACATTCAATTCAATTGCTTTGACAAATGTAAGTGTACTTACAGCTTGACAAAGCTTGACAAATGATTTAATATCGGGCGCTCAAACACTCACAATTAAAAATTGTTCGGGGTATTTGTTTTGCATAATTGGTACAATCTCGTTTGCAAAAGCTTGTAAACCCAAACTTTTTAATCCAACGGAATTAAAAAAACTATTAGCAACATTAGCATCTTTTAAGTGAGGCATTGGATTACCAAAGACCATATCATAAGTTAAACTTTTTCAAACTATGCCGCCTAATAAATTAATATCTCAACTGGTGTTTTTTTTAAAATCAAATCACGGTTCCGTAGCTTCAAAACAACCTGTAAATCCAAGTAACGGATTTTTTAAATTTAACCCTAAAAAATTAATAGCTAATGATTTTTTTGGAAACATATATTATTTAAATAATATCAAAATTAATGTCGAATAATTTTATAATTATTTACACAATCAATAATGATTGATGGTTTATGTTGATTTAATGCTCCGTCAACAATCACATCAATATCTAATAACTGGTTTTGAATGTCGCAAGCATTGTTTAAAGGAGGTTGCTGGTTCAAGTTGCAACTGGTACCTCAAATTGGTCCGATGGCATTAATTAAACTCTTTAATCATTGATAATTAGTAATTCTGATACCTACCGTAGTGTGTAAATTATATTGCAATCATTGTAATTGACAATTAGGATTGACCGGCACAATTAACGTAATCTGTCCGGACTGATATTCATGCATTTTTTGGATGGTAGTGATTGTAAAAATACCATATATTTTAGCCATCGCTAAACTATTAACAATTATAATTAAAGGTTTACTTCTTTGTTTTATGTTTAAAATACGTTGATAAGCAGTAACACTATTTAATCTACAACTCAACGCGTAAATTGTATCAGTTGGTACAACAAAAACTCCATCTGGAGATGTATTTAATGTAGCTATAATTTGAGCAGTTTGATTTAAAACAAATAACTTCATAAAAATGGTGGGGCTAAGTGGGATTGAACCACCGATCTCACGCTTATCAAGCGTGCGCTCTAACCAACTGAGCCATAGCCCCAATAATATATTATCTTTTTGAAAATTGGGGAGCTTTTCGAGCTTTTTTCAAACCACATTTCCGTCGTTCTTTTTCTCGATTATCTCTGGTTAACAAGTTTTTTTGTCTTAGGATCGGTCGGTAATCAACTGATACTAATAACAAAGCTTTAGCGATTGCTAAACGAGCTGCACCGGCTTGCCCTGAAAAACCACCATTTTTAACTTTTAAATTAATATCATAATTTTCAAGATTATCGGTTAGCATTAAAGGTTGAATTACATTTTGCACTAAAGTTTGATATGGAAAAAATGTAGTAATTGGTTTTTTATTTACTAAAATAATGCCTTGCCCAGGACTCATCGATAACTGGGCCGTAGCGGTTTTTCTTCGACCACTACTTTGATATAATTGCTTGTTATTGAGATTTTTGACAATAGACATATTATGATGATTGCGATTTGTAAAGAATTGGTTGTTGGGCATGATGAGGATGATCATTGCCTTTATAAATAGACATTTTTACAATTAACTTATCAGCCAATTTATTTTTCGGCAACATACCTTTTACAGCCTTTAATAACATTCTTTCAGGATTATTTTGAAACATGGTTTTAGCTTGCACAAATTTTAACCCACCAGTATAACCAGTATGATGATAATATCTTTTAGTTGCTAACTTATTACCTGTTAAAATTATTTTATCAACATTAGTAACAATTAAAAAATCACCACAATCAAGTGAAGCTAGAAAATTTATTTTATTTTTTCCCCTCAATATATCAACAATTGTGGTAGCTAATCTACCTAGCACCCAATCTGTTGCATCAATAATATATCATTTTGGAGAATATAATGTTTTATTATAGTTTAATGTTGTGACTCGCATATTAGTTTATTATATCAATTAAATTATTTTAAAATTTAATAAATTTAAAATAACGTGGTAGTGTTCTTTTTAACTGCCCCAAAGATAACTTTAGATAAAAAAAACACTACTAAATTTAATATTAGCATAGTTTTTTAAAAAACGGCAATTATGTTTGCGTTGCTGAAATGTTTGTTGCAGGTTCTTTTGTTTCAATAACTGGAGGATTTATAATAATTAAGGGAGGTTTAAAATTATCGTTAATTAATTTAAAAGATTGTGAGCAAATTAAAATGTTACAAAACAAGAATAATCATTTTAATCTGAATTTTTCATGATCAGCTACAATGTTTAAAATTTTATATTGATTAATTTTATTTATATATGTTTCAATAATTGATGATCAAAAAAAAGCAGCTAACATAAACAAAAGTACTCAACCTAATAACAAAATATTGACAGCATAAAATGTTAAATTTATAAATAGATAAGTATTTGTAATTTTAGTGTCAACTAATTTTAAAAAATTTTTTTCTGTTTCATTTGATATACTTAAAAAACATCAACACAATAAAGTTGTTGAAAGTAATAAAAAACAAATAATTGATGCATAAAACAATATATAAACTAGTTTTATTTTAATAAAATATCATTTTGGTTTATGATGAAACATTGGTAAAAATTGAATTAAACTAAAAATCATATCAAAGCGAGATCAAATGTTAGTTGAATTTCAAAATGATGTTGGCGTATCTGATTTATGTTTAATTACATTAATTTTAGTTTCAAATAACAATCTAATATCGCTTTGAAAATCAATATTTGTTGTCAAAAAATTAAAAACGGTTTCATTAGTTTCAGTTAATGTTAAATGATGATGTTTGAATAAACCTATATAATTCATAGTGTTAAAAAAACGTTGTTTAAAATTGTTAAATCAATCAAAATTTTTACGATTTAAAAATCTAGATAATCGTAATCAAACACTAATCATGATAATTGATAAATGAATAGTCAAGAAAATATAAAAAATAATTGATAACATTATAATAAACTTTTTTTAACTTTTAAGGTTTCAATACCTGGTAATGGTTTGCCTTCTAAATAAGTTAATGATGCCCCACCACCAGTTGAAATAAACGATACTTGATCTTTAAATCCAAAATTACAAATTGCTGAAGCTGAATCACCACCACCAATAATGGTTAAAGTATCTTTGTTAGTTAAGTTAGCAACAATTTCGCAAATTGATTTGGTTCCAAAGGCATAATTTTCAACTTCAAACACGCCTACCGGCCCATTTCAAAATATTGTAGCCGCATCTTGTAAAATTTCTTTAAATAAAGACACTGATTTTGGACCAATATCAACAATCATTAAATGTTGTGGAATATTACGACCATCTACATAAACTGGAATGCTCGGGGCAATACTTTCAGCACAATAAAAATCAATTGGCAATATAATCTGATCATAATGTTTAAATCAAAGTTCTTTTACAAAATCAAGTTTATCGGCTTCTACTCGTGATGTACCCATTTCATAACCTTGACTTTTTAAAAAAGTAAATGATAAAACTCCAGCAATAACAATTTTTTTAGTTTTGGCAATTAAATTTGTTACAACATTTAATTTATCTGATGCTTTAGCGCCTCCTAAAATCACATAAAAAGGTTGCGTTGGTTGATTAACAACTTTAAATAACATGTTTAATTCTTTTTCAACTAAAAAACCAATTGCTGATTCAGCACAATAAGTAGCAATGCCAACGTTAGAGGCATGTGCACGATGTGCGGTTCCAAATGCATCGTTAACAAATACATCGCCAAGTGACGCTCAATATTGACCTAACATAGCGTTATTAGATGATTCTTTTTGTTCATGAATATCTTCAAAACGAGTATTTTCAACTAATAAAATTTCGCCAGCTTTTAAAATATCAATTATTTGTTCAAGCCTTTTACCGGATGTTGCCGATGATCATCGGATTTTTATTTCAGGAAACATAATGTTTTGTAAATATTGATAAACTAATAGTAAACTATTATTTTTTTTATCGGTTTCATTTTTAACTCGTCCTAAATGAGAAAAAATAATAATTTTAGCGCGGCTTGTAAGTAAATAATTAATAGTATCTTTAGCTTCAATTAAACGGGTAACATCTTTGATAACGCCATGCTGAATTGGTACATTTAAATCAAGCCTTAACAGTACTTTTTTTTCATGAAGATTTTTTAATTGAAGAAGGGTTTTAAATTCGAACATACATATAAATACTTCTATGCATCAATTTTAGCAAAATATTTTAAAGTTCGCACAAGTTGATGAACATAAGAATATTCGTTGTCATATCAACTAAACAACTTCACAATTTGTGATCCATTAGGTGATTCAACAACTTCCGTTAACGTTGCATCAAAAATGGAACCAAAACTAGATCCAATAATGTCGCTTGATACAATTTCTTTTGTACAATAAGCTAATGTTTCGTTTTTAGATCGTTCAAATAATTGATTAATTTCTTCCTTAGATGTTTTTTTTTGTAAATTTAAAGTTAAATCAATGATTGATCCAGTAAGAATTGGCACACGTAACGCAGTGCCTGACAATTTACCTTTTAAAGAAGGAATCACTCTTCAAATCGCTTGCGCAGCACCAGTTGAAGTTGGCACAATATTTGAAAACGCTGAGCGACCTCTTCGTAAATCAGTATGAGGTAAATCTAACAATTTTTGATCATTTGTTAAAGCATGAATCGTTGTCATATAACCATTCAAAATACCAAATGAAGTTTCCATAATCTTGATAATAGGCGCCAAACAATTAGTAGTACATGATGCGGCCGATATAATTTGATCAGTTTTATCAATTATCGTGTGATTAACATTATAAACAATGTTTTTAACTTCTAAATCTTTTACTGGTGCTGAAACAATTACTTTTTTAGCTCCTGCGGCAAGATGTTTTTTTGCGCCTTGATAAGTTGCAAAAAAACCAGTCGCTTCAATTACAATATCAACATTATATTGTTTTCATGGTAATAATGAAGGATCTTTTTCGGCAACAATATTAATTTCTTTACCATCAACAATGATTGAAGTTGATGTATAAGAAATATTTTTTTTAAACATCCGATGGGCAGTATCATTTTCTAATAAATAAGCTAAAACTTTCGGAGCTGTTAAATCATTAATAGCAACAATTTCAATGTTTGCTTGATTTTCAAATAATTCTCGAAAAGTTAATCTACCAATACGACCAAATCCATTAATGGCGACTCTAATTTTATTAATCATAACTTATTAATCTATCTTTTTGTAAAAATAATTATGCTATAATTATGTCATATTATTTTATTAAAATAATATAAAATATTAATATATGATACTAAAATCTCTAGCTCGACTTTTTAATTTAATAATATTTTTAATTACTTTAGTAATTTTATTATCTAATACAAATGACAACACTAAAAACAAACAAATTTTTAATCAAACATGACAAACTGAAAAAATACCTGATGCAAAAGAAACTTTTCAATGAAAACAAAATACATCAAACGAGTGAACGATTAAAAAACCAGCAAAAACATATACATTTAAAACAGAAACATTTAATATTACTTCAAATTTAATCAACATAAACAATAACAAATATATTTATTGACAAGAAATTACAAATCAAAAACTTAGTTTTTTAAATTTAAATACATGAGAAATAAAACAAATCAAAGTATCTGATGATGAATTTGATAAATATGTTAAAACGAAATTGATTGATAAAAAATGATTATTCGTGAGTATGAAAAAATTCATGCACAGCAAGAAACTGCAATGATATTTTGTAAATTTAAATTTTTTTAAACTTAGTCAATCGCTTGGCAATGATGAACCAGAAGTTGAAATTATTGATAAAGATTATTTATTGTTAAAGAAACAAGGATGACTTCTTAATATAGAAACTAATAAATACATTACATCTCAACTGAAAACAAATAATTTAACAAAATTATATGCAAACGGCTCTACTAAAAAAGAATATGTTTATTATTATAAAGATGCAAATAAACGCGAATTTATAAATTTAAAAAACGGTAAAATAATAACAATTAACGATAAAAATGCTGAACCAACAATATGGGCGATGAAACCTAAAATAATAACGGAAATGACAAAAAAAGAAATATATTTTTATACTGATGGTGATAAAAGATATATGTTAAATTTAGACACATTTCAAACAGAAAGTATTACAAAAACTGGTTGAAAAATGTTAAATATTAAGAATAAAGTTGAATATACATTTAAATATCAGCAAGAAAAAAATAGCTATGTTTATGAATATTTACATACAATCGATTTAAAAACGCCATTAAAAATAGATCTAAAAAAACTAAAACAATTGAACATATGAAACAAAAATAATTATTTTGTTTGAGATAAGCAACCTGATAACACTTATCTATTATACAAAACCGATGATAGTATGGTTAAAGATTATGATATAAACATCGGAACAAATGAACCAGCCAGCATAATAAACGAAAAAAAGTATGACGAGGAATGATTAAAAATTATTTATAAAAATGGGAAACATGCTTATTTAACTGAAAAATTTCGCATATTTTTACCAGAATCACAAATCAAAAATTATCCAACAATCAAAATAAAACTAGAACAATACTACGAAATACAAACGAATGCAACTCCGGATTCAAATAATGTAATTACAACAAAAGATGAAAAAAATATATTATATTGACAATCTTATGGTTTAGATTGATCAAATAAGAAAAAATATATTTTAACACACTTAGAAAATCCGAAGCAAATTTCTTACATAACATTATACCTTGGACAAAAGCCGAATATTAATACTTTTAATGCAATAACAAATGAAAACAATGATGTATTATATTGATTTAAAGACAGGAAGAATTTTGGTGACGCCGAGAAATACTTTATTTTTAGTATGAGATTATTTCAAAAGATTGGAGGTTTTGATGAAGAACCTAAGGCTAATTTCAAGTTTTTATTAACAGACGGCAAATTTTATTGGCATGATCTTTTTTATATTAATAAAAAAAATTTTAGAATTATAGAAGTTGGCCGCAATTATAAGGTGACAATGGCGCAAAAAAGCTATGAAGGTAAAAATTATCAAGTTTATATGTATTTTAAATACGGAGAGGGATGACATATTTTAAATTACGACACTTTTGATACAATAAAAATAGAGAAAGAAGATAATTTTAAGATAAAATCAATTAACGGGATCTTATTTATCGAATATATAGACGGACTCAAATTGTTTGAGACTGAAGGGTTAGATAAAGAAAACAAAAAAAATGGAACAAACTTTCGACTATATACTTGCAAAACCAAAAAGTATGTATTGATGAATCCTTTGAGTAAAAAATGAGAAGATACGTCTGCTAATGATGAACCTGAAATAACAACATCAAACGTTGATAAGATAGTACAAAAAAGTGGCTCAGTAGATGCTCCACAAATAAAAAAAATTATGACGACAAATAAGGCAAAAAAAACTAAAATTCTAGCAATTGCAACTATAACTACAGCAATTCCGTTGATAAATGTTTTTACAATTTTAATAATCTTTATTAAAAAACGTAAAATATAATAACGTGTGTTAAAATATGATTGCTTATGAAATGATAATATGAAAAATACAATACTTGTTAACTGTAATTATTTTATCGTCTTGATCATAAGATTATTTTATTACAAAATTCACCATCATCAAACAATGAAATTTATTAACATAACCACTAATTACAAACTTTACAATTAATAGTTAAACATTCAATAATTATCTAACAAACAGGCTTAATATTAGTATATTATA
This sequence comes from Spiroplasmataceae bacterium, assembly GCA_043756005.1. Taxonomy (GTDB): domain Bacteria; phylum Bacillota_I; class Bacilli_A; order Mycoplasmatales; family JAYUTB01; genus JAYUTB01. Next base: position 59,401 of record JAYUTB010000001.1, read on the forward strand.
TAAATAGTTAAAAATATGAAAAGTGTTGTGTTAAAAAAATACATATATTATAATGTATTTATAAATTTTTTACCGGTTTTTGTAACTTGCATATTTACTTTAACTTTTAATTTATTTTTAATAGCTTATCGACAACAAGATGGATTGATATTTAGTAGTATATTTAATATAATTTTAATTATTATTAATTTTAATGAAGCTAGTTTGATTTTAGCAACTATTTTACATCTTTATAAGCCAGTGCAAAATAAAGATTATAAACAAGTAAACATCATTATTGCGTCTTTAAAAAAAAGATCATTATTAATTGGTATCGTTTATGGATTATTAACAATAATAACGGTATTTTTATTTAATAAATTTTGAACATTGCCTAACGGGATTGAAAAAAATATTTTTACATGATTTATTGTTTTAATTGCAGGACGTAATATTGTGAATTTCATTTTTATCAGCCCTTATAATTGTTTATTACAGGCAGAAAATAAAAATTATATTAACTGTTTAATAGAATTGTTTTGTAACATAATTTGTTATATTTTTATGATTTGATATTTATATTCTTATAAAGCAAAAGCAAATATGGTATTAATAGCAGGAACGTTTTTCTTAACAGTAATATTACGATTGATAATTATAAAATTTGTATTTTTTAAAAAATACAAATTAGTAAATTGATTTAAAATTTTAAAAACAGTTAACGATAAAGAATTGATGCAAGATTATAAAAACATTTATAATTATAATTTTTTAGAAGCATTCTCTTTTAATTGTGGTATAGTTATTTTGGCACTTTTTATACGCATCGATTCGGCTGCATTATTTTTTATTTTTATTTCAATATTTTATTTTATCAAACAAATAACGTTAACATTAATTTTATCAATACGAGATTCTTTAGCTATAAACGTAATTAAATATGGGAGAATTTTTAATAAAACATTTGTAATGTTTGAAATATATGCATTTGTTATTATTGGTTTAAGTTTTTTGATTCAAGTTTTTGGTATATCCTCGGTGTTTTGATGAATTTTTGAGAAACTAAAAATTCCTTGATCAGATAGTGTAATCAAACAGTCTCTAAATAATAATTGGTTTTCTTTAATTATTGGTTCTTTTTTAAGTTTAAATTTATTATATTCAATTGATTCTGCATTATTATATGCTCAAAAAAAACATAAAAAAGTAATGAAATTTTTATTTATTATTTGTTTTCTTCAATTATTAATACTTGTCGTAAGCTGTTCTTGAATATCGATACTTAACAAAATTAATTCAAATGCAATCGCTGGATGGAGCCTTTTTGATTTAACAATATATAGTGTTTACATTATTAATATTATCGCTTTTATAATTAAAAAAATTTATTATAATTTCTTTACATATACAACTTTAATATATAACGGCACTTGGTTTAAAAATTATTGAACTTTATTCGTTATGTCGATGTTAATAACAATATCAGGGTTAGTGATTTTTTTAAAATAAGTAAAAAATAACAAAATTAAAATTAATCATTAGAAAAAATTACTAAACATAAACCTTTTTTAATGTGTATTATATTTTGATTATTCTTTAATTCATTGCTAGCAATGAAAGAATTAAAAATATAATGATGATGTCAATCAATAGAGTATTCAAAACCTTCCAATTTCACAATCAACTCATCGCTCACGTTCCATAAAGAAACATAACGATAAGCTAATCAATCTGATTTTTTAAAAATTGTAGTTTTGTCTATTAAAAAAAAAATGTTTTTCAAGTCTTGAATAACAATTGTTGAAGGTCAAAAAAATTTTAATAAACTTATATGAACTAATAACATATCACAACGATCATGGTTTTGAGTGATTATTAATATTTGCGTAGTTGGTAATTTTTTAAGAATTATTTGAATGGCCATTTCAGAATCATAAAAATTTTTTTTTTTATCAACATGATATATATTATTTACTTGAGATTTAATAAATAATCGTTCTTCAAAGGTGGTTGTGTCAAAATCACCACAGGCAAATAAAATAGGAAGTTTATGCTTGATCAAGTATAAAGTGCCCGTCTCTACTCCAACAAAAAATACTTCACCTTTAAATTTATTTAATAAACACGAATTTAAAGGAACATCTCTCAATAAAATAACAGTTAACGGAAAATTACAATTGTAAATCATTTAATAGTTTTATTTTTTCTTGCCATGTTGCTGATTTAGGACTTCAAATAGTTAAAAAACTACCAATCACAAATCGTGCAGCACCAGCTTTAAAACAAGCTTGAATTGTTTGATCGTTCATTGAACCGTCCACTTGAATCATGGTCAAATTTTTATTTTTTATAATATATGACTTTAATTCTAAAATTTTTATAATACTAGCTTCAATAAAAGTTTGACCACCTAAACCAGGTTGCACACTCATAATAGTTATTCAGTCAACACTTGGCAACCAAGTATGTATTTTAGATAAAGGCGTGTCAGGATTAATAGCTAATCCTGATTTAATGTTATATTTAGTACAAATCTCAAAAAATTCAACAAATTGATGATCAGTTAATGATTCAACATGTAACGTAATTTGATCAATTTTGATTTTTAAATATGGTTCTAAAAACGAAAACAACGATAAACATTTAATATTAACCATCATATGGCAGTCGATGTATCAATCAGGAAATTGTAGCTTTATAAATTGTAAGTAATCATTACCAAAAGAAATTTGTTTAACAAAATGACCATCCATAACATCATAATGTAGTATGTTAGTTAAAGGGGTGGTGTTAATTAAAACTTCTTTTAAAGCAAAAGGGCTAACGTTTAAAATACTTAAGCTAAAATTATTCATGTAATTTCGTTTTTAAAAAATTGAAAAGTTGAAAAACGGTATCGGCAACGTGATGATTTAAAATTTGAATATCATAATTAGAAGAATATTGTTCGATTTCTTTTTTTGATCTTTTTAATCTCATTAATACTTCATCAGGTGTTTCCGTTTTTCTTTTAACAAGTCTTTTTTCAGTTTCTTCTAAACTACCGCTATTTAAAAAAATCGTAATAATGTTAACATTATTACGATTTTGAGTAATAATTTTTTCAGCACCTAATGGCTCAATTTCTAATACAACGTTTTTTTGAGCATTTAATAATTCAATAATTGGAAGACGGGGCGTACCATAATAATTTTTAAAAAAATAACAATATTCTAAAAAATAATTTTGATTAATTAATTTTCTAAACTGTGATTTATTGATAAAAGTATAATCAACATGATTTGTTTCTTCCAATCGCGGCTTGCGGGTTGTATATGAAACAGAATAAACTAAATTTAATTCTAATATAGATAACAATTTTTTAATAACCACTCCTTTACCTATGCCACTAGGACCAGAAATGATTATTAATGATCCGACATTATCTTGATGTAGCAACTTCATTTCAAGCTTGGGAAGCATTAGATAAATATGGTGTTGATTTATTTATTAATAATATAACGTCATCTAATTTAAAAACACCACATTTAACTAATATACTGCACGTTAATAATCCTATAAATAATCCTAAATATAATATATCTTTAATGTTTATTTTATATGCTAAATAACGTGAACGTTTAGCAAAAGGATCATAACCGCGAGCTACCATAGCGTTTGTTAAATCTTCGGAACGAACAATTGAAATATTAATGATTGGAATAATTAAAGAAATCAATGATTTTGTTTTTTTTAAAATATTTTTATTTTTAAAATCTACACCCCGCGATGCTTGTGCATTCATAATTTTATTTAATTCTTGTAATATTGTCGGAATAAATCGAAGCGCAATACCAATTATCATCGAAATTTGATGAACTGGAAATTTGATTCATTTTAATGGTTTCATTATATCTTCAAGTCCTAATGTTAAATCAAGGGGTTTTGTGACAGAAATTAAAAAAGTTGTTGTTAAAATAATATTAAATAGTCTAAAAATAGTACTTGCAATATCAATGATAATGTTTTCATTAATGGCGCGATCACTGAAATAATGTCAGTTTGTGGGTGATAAACGTATAGGTTTAAAGAAAAAGGAAAACTTTAAAAAATTAGTTTTAGATGATAAAACACCAATAATTAATAAAAATATAAAAATAATGAAAAGATTAATTAAAATTTTATTAATGATTCGCAACGGCAATCGGGCAAGTAAAAATAAAGTTAATAAAAAACTGGCAATAAAAAACTGGTGAAGCAGACTAGTTGCTAAAAATACACTAGCAAGCATACAAATAAACGTTAAAATTTTAATTCTTGGATCAATCCGATGAATAATTGTATTTTTATTAATATAACCACCAACAATAAAATTCATATATTACTTATCCTTTAACAATTCATAAATTTTTTCAACAAATTGTTCCATATTTCGTGCATTAAGAGTTTCAACGGGAATGCCTCTTGTTTTCATTAATTGTTTGAATAAATAAATTCATGGCAAAGTTAAATTAAACGATGTAACAAGTTCTGGATGATCAAATAATTCAAACGGACTATTGAATGTTTGTACAATTTTACCATCTTTTAACACTACAACATCATCAGCTAATTCTAAAATTTGTTCCATATGATGGGTAATTAATAATAATGTTTTTTTTTGTTCGGTGTTAAGTTTTTTAAAAATATTGATTAATTCAAAGGTTCCGGCCGGATCCAAGCCGGTTGTTAATTCATCTAAAATTATACATTCACTGTTGGTTGCTAAAATGCCAGCAATAGCGACCCGTCGTTTTTGACCACCTGATAAATCAAACGGCGATCTATTTAAATATTCTTGTTCTAATCCTACCAAGTGCAAACATTCGGCCGCGTTTTTTTTAGCAATTGCTTTTGATATTCCAAAATTTAACGGTCCAAACATAATATCTTTTTCAACCGTATCATTAAATAATTGATGTTCGGCAAATTGAAAAAGAATACCAACTTTTGATCTAATCTTATTAATAACTTTTTTTGATAATTTTTTTTTATGAATTTCTAAATTATCGTCAATTAAAATTTTTCCTTCCGTAGGTAATAAAATAGCATTAATATGTTGAATTAATGTGGTTTTTCCTGAGGCACTTTCGCCAATAATAGCGGTTATTTTTTGATGTTGAAACACATAACTAATATCTTTTAAAGCAGTAACATAATAATGTTTATGTATGCCATAGCGGTAGGTTACTTTATCGAATGTAATTTTCATAATTGTTCTACCAACTCTTTCTCTGAAAAAGTATGTTTTAATGATAAACCTTTTTTTTGTAAACCAACCAATAGTTGTAATATATTGGGGATATTTAGGCCAATTGATTTAAAAAACTCATTGTCTTGTAACACTTCTTTGGGTGAACCGATTTTTGCTAATTTAGCTTTATCAAAAATAATTACTTGATCGGCAAATAAAATTTCTTCCATATCATGAGTTATAGAAATCACTGTTTTATGAAAGTTAGTTTTTAAATCAATCATGATTTGTTTAATATCAATTTTACTTTTCGGATCTAACATGCTCGTTGATTCATCAAAAATAATAATTTCCGGTTTCAAAGCTAACACGCTCGCAATCGCAACTTTTTGTTTTTGTCCGCCAGATAATTCTAAAGGAGATTTATCTAAAATATCATGAATGCCTAACTGTAAAGACACTTCTTCAATGATTTTATGAATTTCAGGTGATGTTAAATTATTATTTTCCAAACCGAAAGCAATATCGTCACGAACGGTTGCTCCAAAAAATTGATTTTCAGGGTTTTGAAAAACGATGCCTAAAAATTTTGCAATTGCTTTAAAATTGGTTTTGGTACGTAGATTACCGAAAAAAGCAATTTCACCAGTGTAGTTTTCTAACACATTAGTGATAACTTTAGCAAAAGTTGATTTGCCACTGCCGTTATGACCAATAAGTACAACATATTCGCCAGCGTTAATACTTAAAGTAATGTTATTTACGGCTGGTTTTTCCATTTTGAAATAGGAAAAAGATAAATTTTTAGTTTGTAAAGCTAAATTGTTTTTTTTTAATAACAATGGCTCGTTCAATAGGTAATTTTTATTTTTTTTTGTAAATGGAAAGATTTTGTTGAACATCATAAAAAACTAATATATTTATAAATAATATCAAAACAACTAAATGTTTATACACTTTTCTTTTAATTTCTTGATTTGTTCTTTAAACAAAACATCTTGTTTAATTAATGTGTCAATTCTTCGGCAAGCGCTCATCACTGTAGCATGATCTTTTTTACCAAATGCTAAACTGATTTCTTTAAAAGTATGATTTTTTAAACTTCTGATTAAAAACATTGCAACGTGTCGGGCGATAGCAAAATTTCGTGATTGATTTTTAGAATGTAAATCTCTAATATTTAAAGCATAGGCATCAGCAACAACTTTTTTAATAGTATCAATTGTTAAACTGTCTTGATAATGTTTTGTGGTTTTATGGATATTTATAATTTGTTGGATGTCAATTAATTGCGGTTGTTTTAAATCATTTAAAGTACAACTAAAAATAATGTTTTTTAACACACCTTCTAATTGACGAATATCTTTTGTAAAATGTTGCACAATATAATTAATAATTGTTTCATTTAATATAATAGATTTGTTTAATTGCAACATTTTAAACTTGATAATGTTACATATTACATTAACATCATATTGTTTAATGTTTAAACAAAGCCCTTGTTTTAAACGAGAAATCATTGCCGGTTGAAAACCCATTAAATCATTGATTAATGTAGCAGAACTAATCACCAACTGTTTATTAGCGCTAATCAAATCATGAAAAATATCGAAAAAAATTTCATTCGTTTTAACACGAGTACTAAATCATTGAATGTCATCTAATAACAAGACATCATATGTATCAAATGAACGTTTAAATTTAATAAAAGTTTCGTGATTTTTATGCACTAATGAAGCAATTAATGTGGAAAAATCATTTGCTGTCAGATATTTAACTTTAAGATTACCACCACTCAACTCATGTTCAATTGATTTTAATAAATGGGTTTTTCCGTAACCATGAGGGGCATAAATAAATAGAGGATTAAAAAGTGAAGGTTCGTTATGTTGTAAATTTTTGACCAAATTATAACAAGCTGTATAAGCTTCGTGATTTGTTTTACCAACGACAAAATTAGCAAATGTATAATGTTGCTGTTGAGGAGTTTTGGTTTGTTGTTGAATAGATGATTCATATTTAATTAATTGTTTTTGTTCACAAAATTCTATCTTAATCGATTCTTTTGCTAATGTAGAACACACATTTTCAAACAATACCAATACTTCTTTAATTAAGAGTTCTTTGGCAAATTTCGATTGTACACCCACAATATAACGGTTACGATCTTCAACTGTATATAAAAAAGTATTTCTAATATATATATTATATAAAGTTGGATCAATATTTTTATAGGCTAACACCGAAAGCGCATCTTTTCAAATCTTTTGGTATTTTTCTGAAGCAGCATTCGAAGTTAACATAAATTAATTATAATGATTTAAATATTTGATTGAACAATTTTAGAATATTTTTGTTCATACGTTCATCCAATATTACGTCACCGATATGGAGCTATTCATTGGGAAAAAATGATTAAAAATATACCAAGCGCCACATATATTATTGAAATATATTGAGATAAATCTAAAGAGGCGTCTGGCCAAAATTTACCTTCTTTTTCTCTTACAAAATCAAGCCCAAATCGAACCAGACCATATCAAATAAAATAACAACTACCAATTAATCCTGCTTTAAAATTAAATCTTCTGTAAGGATTGCTTTGTTTATGAATGTTAATTAATGCGCGACAATCTTTTGTAAAAAGATATATCATATAAGCTTTAAAAAAATATCAATATTTTACGATAAAAAAAGTTGATTTGTCAAATTGAGGTTTTTGAAAAACACTTAAATTTAATTTTGTATTTGTTTTTAAAAAAAAGTTGGTGTCATGTTCAATTCACATTTGTTTTTTTGTTTTATAAACACAATATCTTTTTAATATACAACGCATTCTTCTTAAATAAGGATAATCAGATTTTTCAAGCAAACGGGTTCAATTGTCATTGAATAATTTTTCACAATAAGCAACCTCTTTAATTCAAGGGCGCGGATTAAATCACCGATGTAAGTTAGGTAACACAAAACCAAAAGCCAATCAACCGATCAAATTTAACATTGATTCATACAAAAATAATGGGTGATGATAAATATGATTAAAAATAAGATGGGGGGCATGAGGTATGTTAGATTTAGGTAATAAACGTTTTCAAAATCAATCACAATAAAATCAGTTGTTTTTAAATTCTTTGCCATCAATTTGCAAAGGTACACCAAAAAGTTCATGGTTATGTCAATTACCTCATCTACCAATGGCTTGACCAATTAATATATTAATAACAATAATGTCAAAAAAAACTCACAGCGATATTTTACGTTTTTTAGATAAAAAAAATAAATAAAAAAGCGTAATTAAAAATGCAAATAGAAAACCCCCATTAATTGATAAACCACTCAATTCATAATAAGGAAATTTAAATGGGTCAGATGCTTTAAAAAAACTATCTTTAGATGTTAAATAAGCCAATCATCGCGCCCCCAATAAACCAACTATTACAACAATTGGAAAAAACAAAATAAAATCTCATGAATCAATTTTTTTTTGTTTAGCTTTGAGAATCATTAATAAAAATGAAACAACAAAACCAATTAATATTAAAAATGAATACATGTTCATAATTATTTTATTTTTTTTAAATGATCAATATATTTTACAATAAATTGACCAGCAATCGTACCATCTCCAACAGCAATTGAAATTTGTTGTAATGATCTTGGCACTAAATCACCGGCAATAAAAATTCCGGGAATTTTAGTTTCAAACGTTGTTTTATCAAAAATAATGTTTTGGTGCTCATCTTTTAAATCTAAATTAGATAAAAAATTAACCGCAACATAATGGCCGATATAAATAAATAACGCACTTACATGAAGTATGGTTTGTTGACCATTAATTAAATTTACAACATTTAATTTAGTAACTTTATGTTCATCGCCTTCAATAGTTTCGACAATTGTATGGGTTAAAATTTTTATTTTAGCATGATTATTAATTTCATATAATAAATTTGGATCAATTGTAAATTCATCACGTCGATGAATCAATCAAACCTCAGTAGCATAACGAGTTAAATAAATCGCCTCTTCGCAAGCTGAATAACCGCCACCAACTACGGCAATGATTTTATTACGATATAAAGTTCCATCACAAACTGCACAATGTGAAACTCCTTTGCCATAATAAAAATCTTCGCCAACTACTCCTAGTTTTTTTTCAGTGGTACCGGTGGCAACAATAACGCCTTTTGCTAATCATGTTTGAACATTAGTAGTAATTAATTTATAATCAGCTTGTAATATTATATCAAGCACTTCTTCGGTAACAATTTCAACATCTAACGATTTAACATGATTATGCATTTGTTGAGCTAAATTATAACCCGTAATCACGCCAAAACCCGTAAAATTTTCAACCAGTTCAGTTTTAATAATTTTACCACCGACCGCTCCTTTTTCAATTATTAAAACTGATAAATTGGCTCGTTTTGCATAAATGGCGGCCGTTAATCCGGCTGGACCGGCACCAATAATAATCACATCATAAACAAAATTAGTAATCGATTTCATATGTATATCCAATTCTACGCAATCAAGTTGGAGCAATAATTTGTGAACAAATATAACAAACTATACCCATGATAATAAAACATCAAGCCAATCAATAAGATATTAAATAACCATTAATTAACATTTGATCTCGTGAATCTCGTAAAGGTTCTAATAAAACTCTAATTATTCCATAACTTATAAAATAAAATGAACTAGATAAACCAGCATAATAAAAATTTTTAGCATTACAATTATAAAAAAATGATTTTAAATATAAATTAGATTCTTGCTTTTGTTTTCAAAAATTTTTTTGAAAACAACGTTTGAAATTATATAATTGATCAGGAATGTGTTGATTGATGATATTTTTTAATTCATTAGTGTTTGTTGAATGATACATATTTTTATGAGATAAATTAAAAGGTTTAACCAAATGCAATCATAAAAATATGACTAAACATAAACTTAATTCATATAAATGAATTGGATGTCTAATTACATGTTCAGGATCATCCTTATATCGTAAAAATCATCAACGATTTTTTAATCAAGAATCATCAGCTATATTTGCTCCTAAAATTTCTTGATTAACGACATTAGCTAAACGACCAATCACTTGCGCTAAGATAATCCCGTTAAGAAAAATATCAGATCATACTCAAATCGAAATTTGTAATTTTTTAGCAACAAATCAAAATCATCAGCCAGCAACAATACTAGCAAATATCATACCAAAAAAAAACGACATACCACCTTCTCAAAAAGAACTAGTTTTATTTAAATTACTAAACCATCAGCCAATTCTAGCACCTATCAAGCCAATTGGAATTAAAAAAAACACTCCTTCTTCAACCGGTCACGTTGGTAATTTATTTACTTTAAGTCTGATTCAAATATATAAAAAGCCTGACAACATCGATAAAAAAATGAAAAAAGAATATAATCCAGACATTAACAATCTATATTAATGAATTAATTATTTTTAATAATAAAAATTTCGTCACTAAACACTGAATTGCCATTTTTATTACTTCACAATATTTTAATAATTGAACAAATCGAGGGCACTAAATACATTGAGATAATGAAAATTTCAAAACCACCCATCAAAAGGTTAAAAAATGCTTCCAGAACATTACGAGATGACATCATTCTTACAATAATTTCCAAGATTCGAAAAATTTGCAACACCAAACTAACCACCAACATGATCGTTGTTAAAATAGAAAAATATAGTTTATAAAAAAATATTAATCTTTGAAATCAATAATAATTTATATATTTTTCAAATTTTTTGTTTTTAAACACAAATAAACTACTAACCCCAATTAATAAAATCACACTTAAAATTAGTGCGGGAATTCAAAAAAATTTATTAGTAACATCAAAAAGTTTTAAAGCGAAAGATAACAAAAAATAATAAATTGTCATAGCGATTGATGAACTTATTAAAATTCCTAACGAAATTCAGCCACCATTAATAACTAAAATATTACGAGCCCGGTTTTTTGTGCCGCCATTAACGGTCGGTAATTTAGAAAGTAAATAAGGTAAAAATAAGGCATTAAAGTTAAAACAAGAATATGTTATTAATGCTCATTTGTTTAAAGCCAACTCTTCATCAGTGTTATATCTTAGCATTTGTAATAAAATATAACTTGTTAAAAACAAGGCAGCATTTATTACAAAAAATAATAATAATAAAATCTCTTTTAAAAAAGAAAAATTGTTTAATGCTACAATAAATTTATTATATAACGGCAATAAAAATGAAACTAAGCTTAAAAATAAAACAAAATAACAATTGAATTTGCCTCAAAATCTTATTGATCCCAAAGAAGTTTCCGAATTATTAATTAAAGTTTTTTTCAAAAACATAATCATTACCTTTTTTCTGCAAGCAAGTTTATTTTAACATAAATAACAAATATATCGATAATTTGTATAATAATATTTAGTTTATATAAATGAATGATGTTATTTAATAAATCAATGATTAATTTTTGCCGATAAATGTTGCGCAGTAAATTTAAAATGATTGGTTAATTGATCAATTGAACCTGATAATCCAAATTCATACACCCCTAATACTAAACCTTCACAACCAACATATTTATATCAGCAATTATCATTTGATAATTCAATAGCCACTTTTTTAATATGATGAGGTAATAAGTTAGTAATATAATCACGGGATTGCTGATCAAACAAACTTAAACAAGGCATTGACAAAACCCTAATATTTAAAGTTAATAATGATTTAATTGCTAAAGCAAGACTCACTTCACTGCCGGTGGCTAAAAAAATTAAATCAAGTGGTTGCTGCATGTTTTCTGAAGATATTATATAACCACCTTTCATAACTGCATTTGTTTGCGAGCTATCTAAATTTACCACCGATTGCCGGCTAGTAATGATTGACATAGGAAATATTTGCTGTTCAAAAAAGGCTATTAAACAACCAACTGATTCATTTCAATCACAAGGCCTCATCACATGTAAATTAGGAATACCTCTTAAACTAGCAAGTTGTTCAATTGGTTGATGAGTGGGTCCATCTTCACCAACTAAAATTGAATCATGAGAAAAAATATTAATCACGGCTAATTTCATTAAACAACCAAGTCGTAAAGCAGCTTTGGCATAATCAGCAAACACTAAAAATGTCGCCGCATAACCTTTAAAAATACCATGAAGCGTTATACCGTTAATAATTGAAAACATCGCAAATTCTCTTACACCAAACATTAAATTATTACCTGATGGATGATTAGTAGCATCAAAATCACCACCGCTACCCTTAATCATGGTGGAACAAGATAAATCGGCGCTCCCGCCGATAAAATTATTGGTTTGATTGGTAATGCTATCAAGAATTTTACCAACTGATTGTCGGGTTGGCATAGTTTTTTCAATTGACAAATCATTAATGATTTGTCAATTGATCTTATAACAACATGCCAGATAATCCATTAATGATGCATACAATATTGGATATGTTAATTGATAAGCTTTTAATTGCCGATGCCATGCAAGATATGTTTGCTGATTGCGTTGTATAATGTTATAAAATAGTTGGTTTACGGTTTTATCAACTACATACGGGGCATGATGATAATTATAAAACTTATAAACCTGACTAATATCTTCTTTTAATGGTGAACCATGAACTTTAGAATGATTTGCAAAAGTTGCTCCTTCACCAATGATTGTTTTAATTTCAATTAACGTTGGGCGAGCAAGGCTTTTTTTAGCTTTAGCAATGGCTTTGTCGATTGCTTGCAAGTTGTTGCCGTCGGCTACTTTTAAATAATTTCAATGGGCGGCTTGAAACCTTTTTTTAACATCATCAGATTGCGTCTTATTTAAAGAACTGTCAAGTTGTACATCGTTTGAATCATATAATCAAATTAATTTATTAAGTTTTCAATGCCCCGCTAAAGAGATTGATTCTTGAGCAATGCCTTCTTGGAGATCACCATCGCTGCAAAGCACAAAAGTGTAATGATTTATTAAATGATGGTTTGGTTGATTAAAATGAATTCGGGCTTTCAATTCAGCTAACGCAACACCAACTGACATGGCTATACCACTCCCTAAAGGTCCGGTTGTTGCTTCGATCCCATATGTAATATTATATTCCGGATGGCCGGTGGTAACATAACCAATTTTTCGAAAATTTTTTAAATCTTCTAAAGTGATTCGATAACCACTTAGATGGAGGATTGTATAAAGTAGCGCGCTACCATGTCCAGCTGATAAAATAAACCGATCGCGATTAATTCATTGCGGATCTTGAGGATTAAAATTTAAATGATTTTTAAATAAAACAAAAAGAAATGGTGCAGCGCCTAAAATAATGCCTGGATGGCCGGAATTTGCATCATTAACCATTTGAACACCAATACATTTAATGGTGTTAATTGCTAATATATTTGGATCTTGCATGATTACTATAATAATTATTATATTAAAAAAAACAAAATTATATATTTAAATAATTTTGTTTTTTAAAATATTTGCAAAAAGTTACCATTTATAATTGATTATGTAATTATGTTTGTGAATTAGTTATTAATAAAGTTTTTAAATACAATATATTGTATTTAAAAACTTAAAAAGTGTATAATAAGATTAATTATTTTTATATAAAAAAGGAGTTTTTAAAAAAAATGGCACGAGAAAAATTTGAACGAACCAAACCACACGTTAATATAGGTACGATTGGTCATATTGATCATGGTAAAACTACTTTAACTGCCGCAATTTCAAATGTTTTGGCAAAAGAAGGAAAAACTGAAGCACGAAGTTATGAATCAATTGATTCGGCACCTGAAGAAAAAGCACGTGGCATTACTATTAATACAGCTCATATTGAATACGAAACTAATAATCGTCATTATGCTCATGTTGATTGTCCGGGACATGCTGATTACATTAAAAACATGATTACGGGAGCAGCACAAATGGATGGGGCGATTTTAGTTGTTTCAGCAACTGACGGCCCAATGTTACAAACAAGAGAACATATTTTATTGTCACGTCAAGTTGGTGTTCCTAGAATGGTAGTATTTTTAAATAAATGTGACATGATAAAAGAAGAAGATAAAGAATTAATTGACTTAGTTGAAGTTGAAATTAGAGAATTATTAACTAAATATGAATTTGATGGCAACAATACGCCAATTGTACGTGGTTCAGCTTTTAAGGCCTTAAATGGCGATGCTGAATATGAAAAGTCAATTGTAGAATTAATGACAAAAGTGGATGAATGAATTCCTTTACCAGTTAGAGACGTTGATAAACCATTTTTACTTTCAGTAGAAAATTCATTTACTAAAACTGGCCGAGGTACTGTTGTAACAGGAAAAGTTGAACGTGGCACAGTGCAAGTTAATGATCCGGTTGAAATTATTGGTATAAAAGAGACTAAAAAAACCATTGTAACTGGCATCGAAACATTTTTAAAAATTTTAGATTATGCAACGGCCGGCGACAATGTTGGTTTATTATTAAGAGGTATTAATAGAGAAGATGTGGTGAGAGGTCAAGTTTTAGCTAAACCAGGAACGGTACAACCTCATTCTAAATTTATAGGTTTAGTTTATGTTTTAAAAAAAGATGAAGGAGGACGACATACTCCTTTTTTTACTAATTATCGTCCTCAATTTTACTTTCATACAACTGATGTTACAGGTGTGATTGAATTAGCAAAAGATGTTGAAATGGTTATGCCGGGTGATAATATTGAATTAACAATTGAATTAATTTATCCAGTAGCCATTGAACAAGGCACTAAGTTTTCAATTCGTGAAGGTGGCAGAACGGTTGGTGCTGGCACAGTTAGTAAAATTATTACTTAATATAAGCTTGACATTTTTAAAAACAATACCTGTTGATTCAGGTATTGTTTTTTTTTAATTATTACCAAAGGAACATTTAAAGATAACGTCATTGATTTAGTTATTCTACAAATAATTACGCCCTGCTTGGTAATTAATTTTTGATTTCAAATTTGGGTTAATATGTCGTTCACTAGCAATCCATCTTTAAAAGGTGGATCTAAAAAAATTAATTGAAATTGAACTTGCTGGTTGATTAATTGATTTAAACACGTTTGATAATCTTGATTAGTTATAGTTGTCTTTTTAGTGATTGATAATCATTGCGTATTTAATATTAATGATTGATAAGTTGCTAGATCATGGTCATTGATATGTAAAGATAAGGCGCCGCGCGATAAAGATTCAAATCCAAAAATCCCACTACCAGCAAAAAGATCTAAAACTTTAATTTCAGGCCAATAACAGTAATAATTTAAAATATTAAAAATATCAATTCTTATACGAGTGATGATTGGATTAAATGTTAAATCATTTTTTAATATAATGCACCGATTTTTAAATTTTCCTGTGATTATTTTCATAATTTAATTATAATTAAATTAATTTAAACAAAAAAGAACTTTTTTTAGATTCATTTCATTAAACGAGTTTTTATTAAAAAAAGGTTTAATGAAATGAATGATAAACAGTTACCAAGTATGGATTGAATTGTTACCGATTCAAACATTAAAATTCGCGAAACTTCAATTAATGTCATATTTCCTTTAACTAAAGAAGATGAATATCAAATCAAAAGAATGCAAGCATATGTGTTTTATTCTCAAAATCTAAAATGAAACAAACAACAAATTATTACGCCAGCGGTAGGCATTGCTGCACCGCAAATTGGATATCAAAAAAATATGTATTATATTAGACATCGTTATCTTAATAAACATACTAATTCGATGAAAGTTGAAGAATTTTTAATGATTAACGCAGTAATAACATCAAAAAGTGAACAAAAAATTGCTTTAGAATTTGGTGAAGGTTGTTTGAGTGTTGTTGAAAAAAAACAAGGATTAGCGTCAAGAAGTAACAATATCGTGGTTGAAGGTTATAATTATTTACAAAAAAAACACGTTTCTTTAAATATTGAAGGATATTTGGCGATCGTGTTTCAACATGAACAGGATCATTTAAAAGGAATGCTATATTATGATAATTTTACTAATGACAAATCCACTTTAACCCTTATTAAATAACATATGACATCAATCAATACTCCAAAAATCGAACACGACAATCTAACTAATCTAACAAATACTGCCACTTATATTTTTGCATTAGGTGGTTTAGAAGAAATTGGGAAAAACATGTATTGTTTTGAACAAGCAAACGAAATCATTGTTATTGATGTTGGGATTAAATTTGTTGATTCCGCATCTTTTGCTGCTGACTTAATAGTGCCTGATTTTAGTTACCTTATCCGAAATAAAGAAAAAATCAAAGCAATTTTTATCACCCATGGGCATGAAGATCATATCGGCGGCGTTCCTTATCTTTTAAAAGCACTTGACATTCCTTTTATTTATGCACCACGTTTAGCAGCTGAATTAATTCGTGATAAATTACACAAGTTTAAAATTAAAACTGATACCAAAATTGTCGAAATAGATGCAACCACCAATCAAAACTTCAACACCAAACATTTTAAAATCGAGTATTTTCAAATTAATCACTCAATTCCTGATTCTTATGGAATTATGATCGAAACCATCAACGGCATCATTGTTTCAACAGGAGATTTTAAATTTGATTGAACTCCATTAACTAATGAGAGAGTTGATTTGCAAAAATTAATTAATTATGGAAAACGAGGTACAACATTATTATTATCTGATTCTACCAATTCAATTAAAGAAACCGTCACCCAAACCGAACAAATTGTTATCCAAAACCTTGATAAATTATTTTTACAAATTGAAGGCCGAATTTTAATATCGATGTTTGCATCTAATATTCATCGAATTAGAGAAACAATTATGGTTGCTATCAAACATAAGCGAAAAATTTTTATTTTAGGTAGATCGCTTGAAAATATTATTAAAATTATGAGAAAAATGCCTAATGTAAAAATACCAGATAATGCATTTGATGCAATTGGAAATATTAATAATTATAATGTAAACGAAATTATGATTATTTGCACAGGATCACAAGGAGAGCCTTTAGCGGCATTAACAAGATTATCTAAAAATGAAAATAAACTGCTAAGTATTATTGAAGGTGATACAGTTATTTTTTCATCATCACCGATTCCTGAGAATATTTATAAAGTCAGTGAATCAATGAATAAATTAAATAAATTAGGGGCAATTGTTAAAAAAAATTCAAGTGAGTGTTTATTACATGTTTCCGGTCACGCTGGTAAAGAAGGCCAAAAGATCATGTTGTCGATTGTAAAACCAACATATTTTATGCCGATGCATGGTTATTATAGAATGATGAAAGAACATTGTAAAACAGCTGTCGCAACCGGCGTTAAATCAGAAAATTTATTAATGCTGAAAAACGGCGATCGCGTTGAAATGATAAAAGGGAAAATTAAATTAACTACCCCAGTAATAAGTGGTGGCATTTATATTGCCAATGATTTTTCAAATATGTTAGTAAGCAGAGCCCACAGTAATTTAGTTAATTTCCGGATGACCATTGCTAAAAAAGGCATTGTACAAATCACTTTATTTTTACACAACAACTTATATAAAATGTTTATGGAACCAAAAATTACTTTAATAGGTATAAAAAAACCGGTAAAAATTTGTAATTTAACAATCCAACAATTAGTTGCTGAATATCTAAAACAAAACCAACCAATAAACTTAAGTGATGAAGAAAGAATCGTTTTTATTCCTTTACTAAAAACAAACTTAAAAAACCTATTAGTAACCTATTTAAAAACTATAAATGATTTATCAATAATTCATCTTGTTGTGTTAATTTTAAAAAAAAGATTTTAAAAAACTACTTAAATATCACATTTTAATTGAGCTTGACATTTGTTACAAGTCAAACATCCTCCAGCATTAATAAGATTGCCTGCTTGACAAATAATACATACATCACCAATATTTTGCATTACTGATCCATTTTCTTGCGGCAAGATATGTTGAGATTGATCAAGTAATTCTTCATTATTTAATGATAACACTTGCATATTGCGTGAACCATCAACAAAAACTGTCCCACCTTTAGCGCCACCATCGTAAAGAGATTGATAAATTTCTTGCACCTGTTCGACAGTATAATTGGCGGGGGCATTAATTGTTTTTGAAATTGATGAATCAATTCATTTTTGAATTAAACATTGCACATTGACGTGCTCTTGTGGAGTTAAATCCATCGCTGCAACAAAATAATCGGGCAAGTTATTAATATTATATGCTGGATACATTGCTAAAAATTCTTCAAGAATATGAGCGTTAACTTCGATAAATTTACCTAGTCGTCCCGATCGAAAATATTTAAAAGCAAAATAAGGCTCTAATCCTGTGGACACATTCATTAATGTGCCGGTTGTGCCGGTTGGCGCTACCGTCAATAAATGAGTGTTACGAATTCCAAATTTTAAAATATCTTGACGAATGTGGTCTGGTAAAGTTTTCATAAATCCAGAATTAATAAATTTTTGTCTAATATTATGTTGATACGCTTGTCCGTTATCTTTTCAAAACAAATCAAACGAACCTTTTTGTTTAGCTAATTCAATTGATGTTTGATAAGCAGTAATAGCAATTGTTTTAAAAATTGTATTAATTATTTCATTACCTGACAATGAACCATAACGATGACCTGATCAGATTAATAAATCGTGTAAACCCATCACTCCTAAACCAATGCGACGTTCTTTTTTTACTTGAATTTCATTTTCTTTTAAACAAAACCGTGATAAATCAATCGTATTGTCTAATGCTTGAATTGCAATTTTAACTGTAGTGACCAACTCATCTCATAAAATTGTTTTAGTTTTTTTATCAACAAACATGGCGAGATTAATTGCGCCTAAATTACAAACCGCATAAGGAGTTAGTGGTTGTTCGCCGCATGGATTAGTTGCCACAATTTTTTGATCATAAGCCACGGCATTGGTCATATCGTTGGCGCGATCAATAAAAAATAATCCTGGCTCAGCGGCATAAGTTGCACAATAACAAATTAATTTTCATAACGCTTTTGCTTTTATTGAATGGTAAATTTTAATGGGTAATGGTCAATGTCTCACATCACCCACGTTACTTCAATGTTCATCATAATATGCTTTTTCTTTGAGATCATAATTATTTATATCAGGAAAACGAAAAGCTCACATTTCATCTTTGCGAACCGCTTCCATAAAATCATTAGTTAAACAAACTGAAATATTAGCACCAGAAAGAAAATCTGGATCAACTACTTCTCATTTTCCGCCTTCACTTAATTCTTTAGTAATGTTTGTTAAATTATGATGATTAGGATTGTGATTGATTAACAATTGATACATTTCTTTTTGTAAATCAGATAATGGTTTGAATCTTAATTTTTTTCTAATGGCATCTTTAATGATTTGATTTTCGGTTGTTTTCATTAATCATTGTAAAAAATAACTATTTTGTACTTTAGCAATGATAAATTCAATCACGTCAGGATGTCAATCGGCCATCATGAGCATTTGAGCACCTCGTCGTGTACCACCTTGGACAATTAAATTAGTTAATAATGACAAATCGTTTAATCAAGATACGGCACCCGAAGATTTGCCGCCAACTTCTTTAGCAGATGTTCCTTTAGGCCTTAAAGTAGAACCATTACTACCAACACCGCCCCCACGCGACATAATTTCAGCAACTTTTTTACGATGATCTAAAATACCTTTTCTAGAATCTTCAAAATAAGGCATTACAAAACAATTAAAATAAGTTACTTCGCTTGTTGATCCAATACCGCATAAAATTCGTCCCGCTGGAACGAATTTTTTTGAAATTAAATGATTATAAAGTTGGTCTTGATAAACAATGCGATCAATTGATTCATTTTGAGCTAAACCTTTAGCAACTCTTGAACAAATTTGTTCATAAAAAATTTCAAGTGGTTTTTCAATTTCTCATTTATTTTTAATAACAAGGTTGGTTTTTTTTAATATTAATGGATCTATTTGAGGCACATATTCTGGTTCAATAATTATTTCAAAACAATTATTTTCTAAACAAGCGCTTACATATCCTAAAGCTTTGGTCGGAAAATTAACATCCTCTTTGATGCAAACAATTACTAAATCATTAACACCTAATGATATAAGATGTTTATCTTTCACGGCGTAACGATCTAACATGACCATGCGCGCAATATTTTCAAAAGTTACATTAAAGGTTGGTTCAATGATATTAATAAACTTAAAATGTTTTTGTATATCATTATTTAATTTTAAAATAGTTGCTTTAGAATAAATTATAAAAAACCTCAGTTGAATTATGTAATTTAATGTTTTTTAAAAAGTTAAAACTTTTTTTTCTATTAAATTACATAATTCCAAAAAATCTTCCGCTTCAGCCACAAATCAAACTTTATCTTGGAGTTTTAATTGAAAATCTTCTGCAATATGTTTTGTTTTGCCATTATTATTTTTTACAAAAATAATATTGATTTTTTTTAATATCGGAAATAATTCCAAAACATCAGTAAAAGATTGTTCGGTAATGTCAACGTTGTTGACAATTGTTGTAAAAACAAAATGTTCATTGTCAATGACTGAATTAATTCGAAAATTTTCGCAACCATACATAACACTAAAAGCGGCACGCCGTCCAGTTTCCATATCGGGTTGAAAAATATTAACGACCCCTAATTTTGTTAATAATTCAGCATGTTGTGGATTGATCGCTTTGACAAAAATATTTTTGGTTTCAAATTTTAAAAAATTAATCGTCGTTAATATTGATGATTCAATACTATCGCCGATAGCAATTATGACATTTTCAAATTCATTTAATTCAGCCTCTCGTAGAGCTATTTCGTCGGTAGAATCTAAAATTAAACGCTTTTCGGAAATACTTAATGCATCAATTCGTTTTTCATTTTTATCTACAACAACAACTCGTTTATTGTTAATAATTAAAGTCTCAACAACAGACAATCCAAAACTGCCCAAACCTATTATACAAAAGTCATTTAACATATGGTTAATATATTATATATTTTATTAACAGACATTGAAAAAATTTTAACAAAAAAATATATAATTATTTTACTGTTAGAAACAAATATATGAAAGAAAAATGTGGTATTTTTGGCTGTTTTAACGTACCTAAAGCTTCAAAAGTTTCTTTTTTAGGCATTCATTATCTGCAACATCGTGGTCAAGATGGTGCGGGTATATTTAGTTTTTTTAAACAAAAATTCTATAAAATGAAATCGGTTGGTTTATTAAATAATGTTTTTGCTGATTGTAATTTTGAAAAAGATTTGCCTGGCAAACAAGCAATTGCGCACAACCTATATTCAATTTTAAGACAAAAACAATTATGTAATGTGCAACCTTTTTATTTTCAACAAGATGATTTATCTTTTGCACTGGCTCATAATGGCAATTTAATTAATGATAAAAAAATCAGAAATGCTTTATTAGCGCAAGGAGTGGTGTTTGAATCAACTAGTGATTCTGAATTATTGGGTCATTTAATTTTAAAAAATAAACAACGGTTGTTTATTGATAAATTAAAAGAATCATTAAATATTATAAAAGGTGCTTATGCATTTTTAATTTTAACGGCTGATGCACTTTATGCAATCCGAGATTCTCATGGAAATAGGCCACTTTCAATCGGAAAATTACATGAAGGTTATGTTGTTTCATCAGAAACATGTAGTTTTTTTCCGATTGAAGCGGAATTAATAAGAGATGTTAAACCGGGAGAAATTGTTAAAATTTCTAAAAAAGGCATCGAATCATTTCAATTTAAAAACAATGTTTTTGAACATATTGATGCGATGGAATTTGTATATTTTTCTAGACCGGATAGTGTTATTAACGGCATAAGTGTTCATGATTTTAGAAAAAAAGCGGGAGCATTATTAGCTAAACAAGAAAAAAATGATAATGGATTTATTGTACCAGCCGATATTGTCATTTCAATTCCTGATTCTTCAACCAGCTTTGGCATTGGTTATGCTAATGAAGCTAAAAAATTACATGATGTAGCCATTATTAAACATAAATATTGAGGACGAACTTTCATAGAAGTAACAAGTAAATTACGCGAACAAGGCGTAAGAATGAAATTGTCGATTGTTAAATCAATTGTTCAAGATAAACGAGTGATATTAATTGATGATTCAATTGTAAGAGGTAATACTTCAAAATATATTATTAGTTTATTAAAAAAAGCGGGTGCAAAAGAAATCCATCTTCGGATTGCTTCGCCAATGATTAAATATCCTAGTTTTTATGGCATGTCGATATTAACGTTTGAAGAATTAATCGCTAATCAATATCCTGATCTTGAAAATCTTCGAAAAATATTGAATTGTGATAGTTTAATGTTTCTTTCTATTGATAATTTTAAAAATTTATTCCCTAACCAACAAGCCTGTTTTGATATTTTTACAGGTGAATATCCTATCAAACAAGATGAGTAATTTATATAAAGCGGCGGGGGTTGATTTAACAATCAAAAAAAAAGTCATTGGTCAAATTAAACAACAACTCGGCCAACAAAAAAACGTAATCAGCGATCTGCAAGATTTTGCAGGAA
Source organism: Spiroplasmataceae bacterium (assembly GCA_043756005.1). Taxonomy (GTDB): domain Bacteria; phylum Bacillota_I; class Bacilli_A; order Mycoplasmatales; family JAYUTB01; genus JAYUTB01. The sequence continues at coordinate 82,197 of JAYUTB010000001.1, forward strand.
TGTTTGATATTTCTGCATTAAAATATAAATCACCTGTTTTAGTAGCCTCTTGTGATGGTGTTGGCACAAAATTATATCTAACCATTGAACATAATAATTTTGATACAATTGGACAAGATTTAGTAGCAATGTGCGCTAATGATCTGATTACTTGTGGTGCAATGCCATTATATTTTTTAGATTATATTTCAGTTAACAAGCTAGCGCTGCCGGTTGTTGAAAAAATTATTCACAGTATATTAAAAGCTTGTCAAGAGATTGATTGTGTTTTATTAGGTGGCGAAACCGCTCAAATGCCTGGTTTATATAAAAATGCAGCTGATTATGATCTAGCTGGTTTTATCAATGGCATTGTAGAAAAAACCGACATTATTAATGGTGCTAATATTAAAGCTGACCAAATAATTATCGGGATTAGTTCAAGCGGCGTTCATGCTAATGGATTTAGTTTAATAAGAAAAATATTTTTCGAAGATCATCAATTTGCATTTGATCATCAATTTAATGAATTAGATCAAAATTTAATCACCACCTTGCTTCAACCAACTTATCTTTACGTATCAGTTGTAAAAGCTTTATTAAAAAAAATTAACATCTTTGGTATGGCGCATATTACTGGGGGTGGATGGTACGAAAATATGCCACGACTCTTTAACAATCAAACGCATAATTTATGTGCTGAAATTACAATTAATAAATTTCCAATATTACCAATTTTTAAGTTAATCCAAACGTTAAGTCAACTATCAACGGCAGCAATGTTTGAAGTTTTTAACATGGGGATAGGTTATGTAATTGTGGTTGATGCTGCGCAAGCTTTACAAGCGCAGCAAATTATCAATAAATTTTACAAATCATTTATTATTGGCAAAATAATCACGAGCAACGATAACCAAAAAATAAAAATTATTTATGAATAATATTATCCTTAGATATGGTGAAATATCTTTAAAAGGTAATAATAAAAATTATTTTATTAAAATATTAAAAAACAATGTTACAGAAGCTTTAAAAGATTATGCAGTTGCTGTGGAGGCGTTTTATGATTATATACAAATTGAGATGGTTGATTCAAACCAATGACCGAATATAAAAGAAGCATTACAGTTAATTTTTGGATTTGTATCTTTTTCGTTAGCTACCAAAACTAAACAAGATTTAACAAATATTACCCAAGCAGCAATTGATATCATGGCCTTAGCAAATAAATTTGAGACATTTTGTTTAGATATATCGCGTAGTGATAAAAGTTTTATACATAATTCGTTATATTTAAAACAACATATTGGGACCCATTTATGCCAAACATTTAACAAAAAAGTATTATTAAAAAACAGCGACCTCAAAATGATGATTGAAATAAAAAAAGAAGCCGTTTTTTTAAGTTTAGAAAAAATTACGGGGTTAGGAGGATTGCCGGTTGGAAGTTCTGGTCGGGTGTTATTGCTAATTAGTGGCGGGATTGATTCAGCAGTAAGTAGTTTTTTATTAATGAAAAAGGGATTGATTATTGATTATTTACATTTTGAAACACCACCTTATACAACTCCGGAAGCGACGTTAAAAGTTATTGATATAATCAAAACTTTAAATAAATACACTCCTTGACCAAGTAGATTATTTGTTTGTAATTTTTCACCATTACAAAACGAAATCAATCATATTACTGATTTAAGTTATAAAATAATTATTGCTAAACGTATGTTTTTTAAAATTGCGCAACAAATTTGTCAAAAATATCAGTTAAAAGTAATTGCCACCGGGGAATCAGTAGGTCAAGTAGCTTCACAAACCATTGAAAGCTTGCAAGTAATCGATCATGCAATTGATAATTTAATATTAAGACCGTTAATTTGTTTTGATAAACAAGAAATTATTAATTTAGCTAAAAAAATTGATACATACAAAACATCAATCTTACCATTTACTGATTGTTGCACTTTATTTATTCCACATCGCGTGGTCACTAAACCGAACATTACTAAAGTAATTGATTTAGAATCAAATATTATGAGTGAAGCGTTAATTGAATTATCTTTACAAAAAACATATTTAACTATGTCAAGCATTGCAAAGGATACCTAACAGATGTTTTTAATTAATTTAAATGTCACTTCACCATATAAAAATGCATCAATCATTGATATTAAGTCTTATATTAAATGAGCGGCAACTCATCAAATCACGAGTTTAACTTGAGTAAACCACCACACAATGTATGGAGTAATAACATTTATCAAAGAATGTTCTAAATTAAAAATAAATCCAATGATTGGTATGCAAATTGCTGGTAAATGTCTAACCAGCAAAACGCCAATCATATTAACCGTTTATATTGACAGTATTGACGGTTACTATAATTTAGTTAAATTAACAAACTATTTAATAGATCATGATTTTCATATTGAAACCAATCACACATTATTAAAAGATATGACAATTATTGTCCATGCTGGTGAAGCTGATCAATGACCAACAATATTAAAATGTTATACAACATTAAACAATACTAATCAAACTTATTTAGGTGCTTGACCAACGCAACAGCACCAATTTTTACAATGAATTGCTCAAGATCATCCTTTATTAAAAAATAAAGTTGTACCTTTTCATAAAGTTACTTATTTAGAAAATACCGATCTTAAAACTTATCAAGCTTGGTTAATAATGAATAAACTTAAAGATAGTGACTATTATCATTATCTTACTCAAGAAGAATTAATCAATCATTATGATGAACAACTAATTATAAATCTTAATAAAATGAGTAGTGAATTTCGAGTTTGAAATTTCTGAACACAAATTAGTAATCAAAATTTACAAGATTTATGACAAAACGAAACCATTTCATTAAAAGAAACATGTGAGCAAGCATTAAATAAATTATTAACTTTACAACCAACATTAGATAATAAGACATATGTCACTAGATTAGCTGAAGAAATAAACATCATTACGCAACTCAATTACGAATATTATTTTTTAATTGTGGCTGATTATATTAATTATGCAAAAACACAGCAGATGCTTGTTGGTCCGGGAAGAGGTAGCGTTGTTGGAAGTTTAACCGCTTATTTATTAAACATTACCAGTGTTGATCCGATTAAATTTGGCTTAATGTTTGAACGTTTTTTAAACATTCATCGGACTAACTTGCCCGACATTGATATTGATATTCAAGATGATCGACGTCATGAACTAATTAATTATATTAATAATAAATATGGTGAAAGTATTATGTATCACATCGGAACTTATCAGCACCATAGCTGAAAAACTTTATTAATGTTTATTGAAATTTATTATGATTTAAATCATAAAGCGATTGATAAAATTACGAGTCAAATTAAAATGTTTGAAAAGTTTGATAGTATCAAACTTAAAATTCATCAACAAATGGGGTGATGATTTGATAAATACCCACAATGATGATCTTTATTTAATAAAATTAATGCCTTACCTAAACAAGCTTCTGTCCACCCTTCAGGGATTATTTTTACCAATCAACCACTACCATTACATTTGGTAAATGATAAAAAAATCACTCAATACACCATGGATCAAATTGAGTCTTTAAAAATTTTTAAATTTGATATTTTAAGCCTACGCACATTAACAATTATTCAACATATCGTTACTTTAGTTGAACAAAACCATCTTATAAAAATTGACCTGAACAATTTAAACTGAAACGACAGCAAGGTTTTTAAAATTTTTAATGATTGCGATATTTTAGGAATTTTTCAACTTGAATCATCAATTTTTATTTTAAAACAAATAAAAATTGATGATTTTTATGATTTAGTAGCGATTTTATCTTTATTACGACCCGGCACAAAAGAACATGTCAAACAATTTATTAATGCTAAAAATTTTCCAAATCAAATCAATTATTTTCATGATGATTTAGCAAGTATTTTAAAAGAAACAGTCGGAGTGGTTTTATACCAAGAACAAGTGATGAAAATCATGCAAGTGATGGCTGCTTTTACTTTAACCGAAGCTGATCTTTTACGTCAAGCAATTAGTAAAAAATATGCAAGTTTATCAAAAACATTAGAAGAAAAATTTTTCCGAAGAAGTTTAGAAAAATACCCAGAAGGTTTAGTTATTAAAATTTGAAAATTAATTGTTAATTTTATGAAATTTGGTTTTAATAAAAGTCATGCAGTAGCTTACACAATGATTAGTTATCAAATGGCTTTTTTAAAAAGCTATTACTATCAAGAATTTATGATTGTGATGTTAAATGAATCGCATCAGCAAATTAATAAAATTATTAAAATGATTGAACATGATAAAAAATTAACGATTAAAAAACCATCCATTAACGATTCAACATTACATTTTATAACCAAAAACGATGAAATAATCATGCCTTTTACATTCATTAAAAATATAAATCATGATTTGATCAATTTTATTTTAGCACAACGCCAATTAAATGGCGTTTTTGAATCATTGGAACATTTTTTAAGATTGATGCAACAAAGTTGTCTTGATAAATATCAATTAAAAAAATTAATTGCCGCGGGTTGTTTTGATGAATGACATGACCGAACAACCATGCTAATGAATACTGATAAAATTTGATTGTTTTTTCAACAAAGTTTAAGTGGTTACTGAGGTGATCGATTAAGCCTTTGAACTCATGAACCAAATCTTTTATTAATGAGTCATGAAGAACGTGATGTGTTAGGTTTTAATTTATTACATCATCCAACATTAGCGTTTAAAAATGTGATTAATGCTCGTTTTCCAAATAAACCACCGACAGCAATGATAAATGTTAATGACGCTCCAAATGGTTTAGTTTATATATTATGTGTAGTCAAATCAATTAAGCTTTTTAATCAGAACCGCCTTGAAATTGAAATTGAAGATTATTCTTACCAAAGAAAAATTATTGTAACACAAAGTCAAGCAATAGAACGATTACAAGCAACATCAATCATTTATGTTACTTTTTTAAAAAATAATCAATCAATGAATTGACAATATTTTGACATTTTAAAGACCGATCGTCATTTAGAAAATATAAACAAAAAAGTTTATAATTATTAAAATATATGGATATTTCATACATTAACTCCAAAATATTGCTTTTTTTTAAAAATATATATATATTTTTAAAAAAATCAATTCCGGCGCGGTTTATAATAATTTATTTTATATTATGACTGGTAGGGTGTTTGATAATTTCGCTACCATGATGTTGAAACGATAATCGTCCAAACAGTTTTATTGATTCATTATTTTTAGCAGGAAGCGCTTTTTCAACTACTGGATTAACTATTAGCCCAACAATTGAAATGACTAGTTTTGGTCATGCAATGTTATTTATCATGATTTTAATCGGCGGATTAGGTGTATCGACTTTAAAAGTTATGTTGTGAGTGCCATTTAGAAATTTATCAGCCGTTAAAAGAATTGAAATTAAAGATGAAACAAATTTAATTAGCAAAAATTGGAAAAAAATAATTTTATGTGGTTTTTTAACAATGCTTTTTCTATATGTATTTGGATGAATTATTTTAACGCTACATTTGATTTATAGTCAAAAATTAGAAATTAAATCGAGTGTTTGATATGGCATATTTCATTCCGTATCAGCTACTGCTAATGCCGGCTTTAATATTATGCCCAACAACGATTTACATCATTTCAGAGAATACTGAATTCAATGATTATTAATTTTTCAAATTGTTATCGGTGGTTTAGGTTTTCCAATCATATATGAATTTTATGAATATATTGTTTGACGAATTAAAAAACAAAAAAATATAATTTTACAAAAACATTTTAAATTTACAATTTATTTTAAAATTGCAATTATTGCAACGATGGCGTTATCAATCTTAAGTATTTTTGTAATTTTTTTAATTGAATTTTATCATCAAATAACTCCTTCGAAAGAATTATCTAATAGAATTATGGACATAATATTTCATATTTTTTCTTCTCGTGCGGCAGGTTTTAGCTTCATAGATCTTAATAATGAATTGTCACACGCATCTCAAACAATCATTATTGTTCTAATGTGAATCGGAACATTACCATATTCTCAATGTGGGGGTATAAAAGTTACAACATTAATTATTTGTTTTATTGGGTTATGACATGTTTTAAAAAATAACAATCAATATCATTTTTTAAAACGAACTATATCGTTAAATAATATTTTATGTTCATTTTTAATTATTTTCGGTTCATTAATAATGATTTTGTTATTTGTTATAATTATTCAAGTGCAACAGGCTACCTTAAGCTTAAAAGAAATTTTATTCGAAACTACTAGCGCCTTTGGAACTGCTGGGTTATCGATTATTAAAGATAAAAGTGTATTGAATTGAGTATCAAAATTGATATTAATATTGACAATGTTTGTTGGTCAAATTAATGTTATTACTTTATTTACGTTATTTAAAAAAACAACGTCAATGAAAAGAATAGAATATCCAAAAGAAAATATTACGCTTTTTTAATTTTTTTAATAATTTTATAATATAATAAAAAATATAATTTATAAGCCTTGTTAGCTCAGTTGATAGAGCATCTGACTGTTAATCAGGGGGTCGTAGGTTTAATCCCTACACAAGGCGCCATTTTATATATATGCAGGTATGGCGAAACTTGGTAGACGCGCTAGACTTAGGATCTAGTGTCTTCGGACGTATGGGTTCAACTCCCTTTACCTGTACCAAAAAAGAAAGAAAGAAAATTTATGTTAACAAATATTACTAATATTAATGATTTTGAACAAATATTAATAAAAAATTCACAGGTGGTTCTTTATTTTTCAGGATTAAATTGTGGAGCATGTACGTTAGTTGATCCAATTGTTAATCAAGTAGTTAAAAAAAATCCTAATATTGATTTTGTAAAAATATTGACTGATGATAGTAGTATGGATCCATTAATACATAAATATTCAATCAGCTCAATTCCGTATTTTATTTTTTTAAAAAATGAAAAAATTGTCGCAACAATGACTGGTTATCAACCGGTAATAAACTTTGAAAATAAAATTAATGAATTTTTTGACAATGATTAACGAAATTAAATTACTAGCATTAGATTTAGATAAAACTACTTTACAAGATTATTTTTCTTTTTCTAAACAAAACCTTCAAGCTTTACATGATATTCAAAAACAAGGCTTGAAGGTTTTGTTCGTTACTGGTCGGGGATTACAAGATGCCATTCAATTTTCAAAAGTGGCACAGATTGACAAACATTATGGGTATGTGATTGCCGCTAACGGCGCAATTATTTGAGATCTTCAACAAGAAAAAATTATAAAAGAAAATTATTTTTCAATCAATGAGGTTGAAGAAATTTTTAAAAGCGTGGTTAATTTTAAATTAACCTGTCTGACTTTTTCTTCAAAAAACGAAATTTATTATACAAATACACGATTAATTTGATTTTGATTTATTCGGTTATTTTATTTAATGCGAAAAATAACTATTTTTAACAAAATAAAGCTTGAAAATTTGCATGATTTAAATTTAAAATATTATAAAATAGTTATTTTTGGTAGAAAATCAGTCATTAATAAATGAAAAAAATATATTAATATTGAAGAGAGAGAATGAAACACTTATTATAAAACATCAACACAATTTTTTGAAATTAATCCTTCAGTAAATAAACAAACCGCTTTGCAATGGTTTGCGAAAGCACAAAAAATTGACAAATCAGAAATCATGGCCGTGGGTGACGGAGCAAACGATCTTGAACTTTTAAAATGAATCGGTTATCCGGTAACTTTAAAAAATGGTACTAAAGAAAACAAAGCAATATCATTGATAATTTTGCCTAATTATAAAAAGCACGCGATTGCATATTTAATTAAACGATTGAATGATGAAAAATATTCGCCACATGTTACAAATAAAACCATCACAAATCAGATTATAACAAATGCTAATTTAACAAATCAACAATCAATTGCAAATATCAATCATCAAGAAGTTTCAGTCGAAACAAAAGAATATATAACTGCCTCAAACATGAATAATAATATTGCAACAAAAACAGACCATGATGAAAAAATTATTTTAACATTTACAAATTTATATAAAAGTATTGAAAATCAACAAATTTTAAAAAATATTAATTTTCAAGTCAGAGTGGGCGAATTTATCACAATTCTAGGACCTTCAGGATGTGGCAAAACAACATTATTAAGAATAATAGCCGGTTTTGAATATCCAGAAAAAGGTGAAATTTTATTTTTTAATAAAAATTTACTAAATATCCCGGTTTATAAAAGAGAAATAAATACAGTTTTTCAAAATTATGCATTGTTTCAACACTTAAATGTATTTGAAAATATTGCTTATGGTTTAAGAGTTAAAAAAATTAACAACACCATTATTAAAGATGAAGTAATTAAAATTTTAAAAATGGTACATTTAGAAGATTCAATCACAAAAAAAATTGATCAATTATCGGGCGGACAACAACAACGGGTCGCTTTAGCAAGAGCATTAATTAATAAACCAAAAATTTTATTATTAGATGAACCATTATCAGCTTTAGATTCTAAATTAAGAAAACAAATGCAAATTGAATTAAAAAAAATTCAACAAGAAATTGGCATAACTTTTATTTTTGTAACTCATGATCAAGAAGAAGCGTTAACAATGTCTGACAGAATTATCATTATGAAAAAAGGTGAAATTAAACAAATCGGTAATTCAGAAGATGTTTATAATGAACCAAAAGATCGTTGAATAGCCGCTTTTATTGGTCAATCTAACTTAATTGACACCGGTATATTTATAAAAGATAAATTAATCAATTTTGACAAACAAAATTTTGAAACAATTACAGTTGGCTTTAAAGAACAAGAGCCAGTTGATATTGTTTTTAGACCAGAAGATATTGATATTTTAGATCCAAATGTAGGTTTTTTTAACGGAAAAGTAACATCAATCACATTTAAAGGGATCCATTGAGAAATCACTATTGCTACTGAATATCGTTTGTGATTAGTACATACTACCGACCATTTTGAAATAAACGAATTAGTATCTATTAAATGAAATAAAGAAGATGTTCATGTCATGGCTAAATTAACAAATGAAGAATAAAAAATGATTTTTAAATAATTCTGTTGAAAAAAACATGTTTAGTAAAAAAACATATAATCAATGAATATTTTTTTTAATACCATGATTGATTTTTATTGTATTATTAATTATTTTACCTTTAATATTGGGTGTTTTAATAGCAATTAATGCTCCTGTTTTTAATAAATTTCAATTATTTTTAGAAGAAAAGATATCATGACAAACAGAACATCTATGATTGTTTTTTAGAACAATTGGAATTGGATTATGTGCAAGTTTTATAGCAATTTTAATAGCTTATCCGGTTGCTTATATTTTATTTCGAATGAATAATGGTTTTTTTCAATTAAATTTAATTCTATTGTTTGGTTTACCATTACTGATTAATAATGTTTTGCGGGTAATTGGTTTACGTGATCTTTTTGAAATGATTCAAAGTGAAAATCACAAAGTAATTGGCACTTATTGAGGAATCATTATTACAAGTGTGTATATGTTTGTACCATTTGTTATTTTGCCTATCTATAATACCTTAAAAACAACAAATCCAGATTTAAAATACGTGAGCCAAGATCTTGGCACAAACGATATCAAAACTTTTTGAAAAATAACTTTTCGTTATTCCATTCCTGGAATAATTTCAGGAACAACAATTATGTTTTTATTTACATGTGGTTCGTTAGTAATAACCGATCATATTGGAGCATACAAAATTAAAACATTAGCAACATTTATAAATGATATGTTTGTGCTTGGTTGAAACTGACGAATATGTATTTATTTATCATTAATTTTTTTAATTTTTTTAATTATTACAACCATTATTAGTAATAAAATTAGTAATTGATCTTTAGGGCAGAACAAATAATTATGAAAAAAACAACAAATTGATTTAAATACAGTTATCTAATAATGATTTTGTTTTTTTTGTACATACCTATTTTAACAATAATTGTTTTTTCTTTTTGAGGAAAAATTGATGCAACACAGAGTTGGTGAAATTTTAATAATTTTAAGGAATTATTTAAAAAAGAAAGTTTAATAAGATCTTTTTTTGTAACTATTTTTGTTGCTTTTGTATCTTCATCATGTTCAACAATGTTAGCGGTTTTTGCATCAATCGGTGTTTCAAAACTAAAAAAAAATTACAAAACCATGATTATGAGTATTTCAAAAATACCTATTTTAAATTTTGATATAATAACGGCAATATTTTTAACGTTAACGTTATTAATGTTCGGCTTTAAGTTAGGTATAACAACTTTAATTTTATCTCATATTTTAGTGTGTACGCCTTATGTTATTTTAATAATTTATCCAAAAATTAGGTTATTAAAGAGAGAAATAATTGAATCATCATTAGATTTGGGAGCTACTTACTTTAAAACGATTATAAAGGTTGTAATTCCTTCGATAAAATCATCAATTATTACTGGTTTTTTTATCTCATTTGTTATTTCTTTTGATGATTTTACAATTTCTTATTTTACGGGAGGCACATATCATAATTTATCTACGTTTATGAACACTATCAGAGAATATCAATTATGAATGAACGCTTGTGTAAGCTTGGTTGTCTTAACTTTATTATTAGGCATTGTCGGTTGCAATTTATATTTTTTTGTTTTCAAAACAAAAAAATATAAAAAATATTACATAAATTGATTGGCTAAAATTAAAAGGATTAATAATTACGTCAACATTAGTGACAAACTTTTTTATTTTAAATCATTAATTAAAAAAGTCAAATCAATTGTTTTAGTGATAATTATTATTGGTGGATGTGTACTATTTAATATGAATTTTGTATCAAATAATAAAATAAAATTATTAGCGTGAGGATCGTATGTAAGTGATAAAGTTGTTAAAGATCAAAACATAGAATTAAATCAAATGGATAGTAATGAATATGCTGTAATAAAGTTAAAAACAACTGATTATGACATTATCAATTCAATGTATCCTATTATTGATAACGTTTTGATAGAAGCAAAATTAATACAACCAATTGATTGAGAGGGAATTGGCAAGCATTTTGAAGACACAACATGAAAACAACAACATAACAGCGATAAAACAAATGTTTTTAAAAATTGATTTTGGCAAAATAAGATACATAAAAAATTTCAAAAAGCTTTAACAAATGAAAAAATGAATTATGGAGTGCCTTATTTTGCAAATTTTTACCCGTTAGTTATTAATGAAAAGGAAAATCCTTTGGCTTATGCAAAAGCACTGAAAAAAATAAAAGACAAAAATCCAAGCTTAATTGATAAAGATGAAACATTTAAAAATTTGGAAATTTTAAACCATTTTATTAATGACAACATAGGAGGTAAAAACGGAGATAAACAAATGCAAATATGATTGAACAAAGATACGCGTAATCTTTTGATGTTGGGTTCTTTAGTTAAAACAGGCAAACATGAGCCAACAAATTCAGAAGAACTGAAAGAAGCATTAAAATGAGTTAAAAATTTATTAATAAAAAGCAACGTTCATATAAACAGTGATTACATAAGAGAACGATTTAAAAATAACAAATTTGATGTTGGATTTAGTTATAACGGGGATTTTGTTAATGGTTATAATAAAGATTATAAATGAAAAGTAATCTCAGTTCAGGAATCAATTGCTGACATAGATTTTTTATGTGTGGCTAAAAATGTTAATAATATCAAAAAAGAGCAACTAAATAAATTTTTTGCTTATATTTTATCAGATAAAATTCAGGCACATCTACAAGACACATTTAATTACACTTCCCTTAATAACAAAATCAAAATCACAAATAATGATGAAACACTCCCAAAAATAATGTACCCATGATCAGCAAACAAGCTTTTATCCATGCCGCAAAAATATTTAGATGAAGCGATTTTAGCAATTAAAGCATAAATATCAAGCATTGGCTTGATATTAATAAAAAGTTATCAATTTAATCAGATTCGTTAATTATTAATGATGGTTGATCCATTTCTGGTGGTTGATGAATGTTTAATAATGCTAAAATAGTTGGTGAAACAGAAGCAATCGTTAAATTACTTTTAAGACGAAGCTTAGGTTGATTAATAATGAAAGGCACTTGATTAATAGTATGAGCCGGATTAATAGTATGATCATCATTGATCATCATTTCAGCATTACCGTGATCAGCAGTAATTATTAAAATACCGTTGTTGTTTGTCACGTTATCATAAATTTGTTTAAGACATGCATCAATTATTTCAATCCCTTGCATCGTTTGTTTTAAAAAACCAGTATGACCTAACATATCAGGATTAGCAAAGTTAATTACAGTAAAATCATAATTAATTCATTTTTCTAAAAATACATTAGTAATATCTTGTGCTTTCATGGCCGGAGCTAAATCATAAGTAGCTACTTTTAAAGAAGGAATTAATATCCGTTCAACATTTGGTCAAAGTGTATCTTGGCCGCCATCAAAAAAATAAGTAACATGAGCATATTTTTCAGTTTCAGCAATGCGTAACTGGGTTAATCCCTTTTTACTTAATCATTCACTTAAGCAATTATTAATGATTGGTTTCTTAAAAATGATATCATGCACTTGTAAATGATCAGCATAGTTAATTAAACTAACCACATGATGATTATGAAGTTTGACATGTTGATGATCTTCACTGTTAGTTAATAAAGTGGTTAATTGAATCATTCGATCAGGCCGAAAATTAAATAACACAATGTTATCGCCATCTTTTATATGGCCAGCTACTAACGGCGATCACGCCGGTTTCACAAATTCATCATATCTACCATCTCTATACTCATGTTTAATATAAAGTATTGGATCATCAAAGTGAATTAATCCTTTGCCTAATAAGTTATTATAAGCTGCCATGGTACGTGCTCACCGTTGATCGCGATCCATAGCATAATACCTTCCTGATATAGAAGCTATATCAGGAAGGTTGAATGATTGCAATGTTTGTTGCACTTGACTAACAAATTGTAACGCTTGATCTTGTTTCGTATCACGGCCATCTAAAATAAGATGAACATAAACATTTTGCTGGTTTTTAAAAATTTTTAATAAAGCTAATAAATGATTAATATGTGAATGCACACCACCATCAGAAACTAATCCAATAAAATGAATCGCTGTTTGACGATTTTTGATGGTATTTCATGCCGCATGATTAACTAACGTGCCATCTTTTAAAGATTGATTAATCATTACTAATGATTGCGGCATAATGCGACCGGAACCAAGATGTAAATGACCTACTTCTGAGTTACCAATTTGACCTTCAGGAAGACCAATTGCAAGGCTTGCCGCATGTAAACTAGTCGATGGATAAGTGTCGTATAAATAATCAAGTAATGGCGTGTTTGATTGATGAATCGCATCACCGATATCGCCTTTACCTAGTCCAAAACCATCTAAAATAATTAATACAATTTTTTTCATATCGAGTTGGTTCGGTTAATAAGCTGCAATATACAATTAATGATTATTAAAAAAACATAACAACAAACAACAACATAATAAGTAAGATGTGCCATGCTTATTGTTATTAATTAATGACCACTGAAGATAGTTTTTAATTTTTTATTAATCACGTTTTTAACTTCATCATGGGTTTCAAGTTTTAAAACTTTTTTAACTAACGATTGCATTTCTTTTGTGTCTAATAAGGAAATTAATTTTCTAGCGCGTAATATGTTAGCATTATTCATTGAAAAACAATCAAGCCCGAGACCAATTAATAGGGGGATGGCTTGCTCTTCGCTAGCCATTTCTCCACACATGCCCACTCATTTGCCATGTTTGTGTGCGCCATCAATAATCAGCTTGATCATTTTTAAAATCGACGGATTCAATGGTTGATATAAATAAGCAACTTTAGTAGACATACGATCAGCTGCCATAGTATATTGAATTAAATCATTAGTCCCGATTGAAAAAAAATCACAATATTTAGCAAATTTTTCAATATCCATCACTACACTAGGAATTTCAACCATTATGCCAATTTCAATGTTGTTGCTAAATGGAATGTTTTTTTCCATTAATTCTTGTTTACATTCTTCTAAAATTATTTTTACTTTTTTTAATTCATCAATGGTAGCGATCATTGGAAACATAATCGCTAATGAACCAAATACGGAAGCTCTTAATAAAGCTCGTAACTGTGGTTTAAATATTTTAAGTTGTGTTAAACAAATTCTGATCGCGCGATAGCCTAGAAAAGGATTCAATTCTTTTTTCATTTTAAAATAAGGTAATGGTTTATCGCCACCAATATCTAAAGTTCTAATAACAACTGGTTTGTTACCCATATCTGCTAAGATTTTTTTGTATGCTATCAATTGATCATCTTCCGTCGGAAAATTGGTTTGTTGCATATATAAAAATTCCGTTCTAAATAAACCAATCCCGTCGGCAGTTTGTTCGACAGCGGCCATCACATCTTCAACATTACCAATATTAGATTCTACTTTTACAGGTTTGTTATCTTTAGTTAATGTGGGTAAGTTTTTAAATTTTAATAAAGTGATTTGTTCTTTTTCACGCTCAAGTTTGATAATTTCTAATTTTTTAATTTGCATGGGAGTTAATTTAAATAATACTTCTTCTTTATAGCTGTCAATACATAACATTTCACCCTTTGTAACAACTTTATTAATGTCAGTTACACCTAAAAGAACCGGAATTTTTAATTGTTTTGCTAAAATACCACTATGAGATGTTTTTGATCCAACCGCACAAACAATGCCCTTAACATATGAAGGATTTATTTGCGCAATTTGTGAAGGTTTTATATCTTCACAAATTAATATGACCGATTTATTAATTAAATTCAAATCAAATGGTATTGATCCAGATAAATATATAATTAATTTTTGAAAAATATCACGTAAATCAATGATGCGATTACGAAAATAATTATCTTCAATTTGTGAAAAAATATCGATATACTCTTTCATAACCTGATTAACAGCAAAAACAACATTATATTTTTGATCATTAATTAATGATTGAATTTTAGAAATAATTTCTGGATCTTGTAATAGTTCACAATGTACTTGAAAAATATCAGCATGTTTTTTACCAACACTATCCAAAGTGTGTTTTTTTAAAATATTTAAGTCTACTAAGGTTTGTTTAATGCCATCATCTAATTTAAGTAATTCAGCGGCTGGATCAATAATTAAATGATCAGATACTTTTATTTTTTGATTTTCAAGAATATAAGCGGGAGCAATTGCTATTTCATAACCAATACCGATACCTGATAATTTGTGAAAAACCATGTTTATATAAAATTATTCTTTTTCATAACTTCTTGTAAAGCTTGTAAAGCTGTAACTTCATCTTCGCCATCGGCTTGGATTTTAATTTTAGTACCAACTAAAATGGCTAACGACATAATACCGATGATTGATTTCATATTACAGGTTTTTTTGTCAAGTGTAATAATTGATAAACAACTTTTAAATTTAGATGCTTCGGCAACAATGATTGCGGCTGGCCGCGCATGAAGGCCGGTAGCATTAATAACAATAACTTCACAAAATACCATATGAATATTATGCTCTCTTATAAATATTAATAATAACAAGTTTTTTAGTTTTTATTACAAAAAATAAATTTTTTTATAACAAACAAGTTTTGATTTTAAAATTATCAAATACTAAACTAATACCACTTTCATTTGCAAGTAATTTATGCACACTTGTTTCAGCTAATGTAGCTGCATATCATCGATCGGTTGCTGATGGAGTGCCACCTCTTTGTGCATAGCCTAATATATTAACAATTGTTTCAAAGCCAGCCTCATCATTAATTCTTTTTTGTAAATCATAAACATTATATAAATGTTCAGTCACAACTATCATAACTGAGCGATGATTAATCGATTTAAAATATTTAACTTGATTAACAATTTCATCTTCACTCAATCTAGCTTCCGGAGTGGAAATTATTTCAGAATTTGTAATAATGCCTGATTTATGAGTTAAATCGCCACAAAAACGACCCATAGTAACCACGATTGAACATCGATTATGAGATTCAATCGTATCACGAATTTTGTCAATGGCACAGGCAACCGTATCCAAAACTGTGTCAAAACCTAAACTTAATGTAGCAACAAAAATATCGTTATCAATTGTGCCGGGCACAGCAATCGTGGCAATATTATATTTTTGTAACGCTTTAGCGGCCAGATAAGAACCGTTACCTCCACAAATGACTAAACCGGTAATACCGTGTTTATGTAAATTATCAACAGCTTGTTGTTGGCACGCAATTTTTTCAAATTCTTTATAACGACTTGTACCAATAAAAGTGCCACCTTTATTAAAATAAACGTTAAAAGCATTATTTTTAGGTACGGCGATAATGTTATCTTCTACTAAACCTTTAAAACCGTCCTTAATTATATAAGGAATAACATTGTTTTTAAAACAATGATTAATAAATGAAATCACTAATGTATTCATACCTGGCGCATCACCGCCAGACGTTAATATTGCAAATTTTTTAAGCATTAGCAAATTACCTTAATAGATTTAATAATTAACAATTATAACAATAAATGTAATTAGTTAGAAATTTTTCTTAATTTTTTAAAAGTTTTTGGTACAAATGAATATTGTCGTTTATGTTTACTGTTAATATGTAATTGTTCAATAATTGATTGAGCATCAGCATCAATTGATTGATTCATTAATCACTGATCAATTTGATCATAAGTTACTTTTAATTCCATTTCATCAGTAACGCCATCTTCAAAGCCGGGGGTGGGCGCTCGTTCAATAATTGCGGGCGTGATATGTAAAATTTTAGCTAATTTTTGAATATGTTGTTTAGTTAATTGAATGATCGGCGATAAATCACTAAGATTGTCGCCATATTTAGTAAAAAAACCAGTATATCATTCGCATGCGTTGCTAGTACCCAACACTAAATATTCTTGTGATGATGCAATCGCATAAAGTGAGGCTAATCTTAATCTAACTTTTAAATTATTTAAAGTGACTTTATTTAAATCAAATGTAAAATGTAAACTTTCTTGGAGAGTTTTAAAAGTTAGTGTTAAATCAATCGTTCGATAATTAAAAGGCCCACTCATCATCAATTGCTCAATCATTTGATAATCAATTGATGGACTTAAACAAGGTAAAAACACTAATAAATGGTGATTGGGAAAAGCAATTTGTGCTAAAACAGCAACAACGGCTGAATCAACCCCCCCACTAACCCCAACAACAACTCCTTTGTGGCCTGATGTTAAAACATACTCACGAATTCAATTAATTAAATAATTTTTATATTTTATTAAATCTGTGGTTTGCAATTTAGTAACATTTCCTCTTCAATAATTGTAACAGTTTCGCTATCTGTAAAAATCTTAACGATAGCTAAACTAAAATCAATGGCGCTGACTGGCCCGATGGCAGTAATAATATTTTTATCAATTACAACGTTTTTAGTATCAATAATATTAGCATGATCTAAATAATTATAACATCCTGGATAAACAGTGACATTTTTACCATTTAATACGCCCGCTTTCCCTAGTACTTGGGTTGCGGCACTGATTGCTGATAAATACTTATGAGATGTATTAAAATCAGCGATAATTTTTAAAAAATCTGGATGATTGTTTAAGAATGCAACTACATCATCACCGCCGGGAATAAAAATCATTTGATAATCATTAAAATTTATTTTTTCAAAAAAAGCATTAGTTTGAATGGTAATATTTTTATCACCAGTAACAAGCATTTGTTGGTTAAAACTAATTAAATCAACTTCAAAACCAGCTCGTTTTCATATATCAATGGCCGTAATTAATTCACGCTCTTCAAATCCGTTAACAATTGGTACAGCGATTTTTATTATTTTCATAATTATGTGCTCCTCTAAAATTAATTATGTTAAAACATTAATTTTCCTTTATTTTTTAAATAAAGATAAAAAAGACTGCAATTCATGATCAGGTAATCAAGGAGACGGTTTTGATTGATATAAAATTTTTGGAAGAACAGGTTCGATGACAACTGGTTGATTTATTATCAAAGGTTGGGAAGATTGTGTTAGTGAGGGTTGATTATCGAGAATTACTTTGTTCATGATATTGTCCATTACTCTTTGCTCAAGCATGGTTTTTTGTTTAATTTCCTGTAATGCAGCTTCACTCTTAAATGAAGAAGCTACGGTAGTTGATTTTATATCAACTTGTTGATGAACGTTGCTTTTTAGCTCATTTAATCTTTGCATATAAGCTGGAATAAAATTATTTTTTTGATTCATATTTGTTATTTTAACTTGATTTTATAAAAATGAAAACATTACAATGATAATTGTAATTTATTCATAATAAATGCGACAATAGTTGGTAAGGATAATTGTAATTGTAATTGTTCTTCATTATTTAATTGCGTTAAAACAAAATCCTTCATAGGTTCATGAACCATATTTTGAGCACGAATACCTACTTTACAACGTTGAAATGCATCAGAATTTAAACAATCAATAATATTTTGAATACCATTATGCCCGCCGGCAGTACCTTTTATTTTTCAACGTATTTTTAAAAAATCAAGATACAAATCATCATGAATTATTAAAACATTGTCCAGATTTATTTTAAAATAATGAATAGCTTTGACAACACTTGTGCCACTTAAATTCATATAAGTTTGTGGTTTTAAAAAAATATAAGTATTAGTAGGAGTAATATATTTAATGATTAAGGCATTAAATTTTAAAGATTTTGTTCACGCCATGTGTATTGATGTAGCTAACTTATCTAACACTAATCAACCTATGTTATGACGAGTATGACTATACATTACTCCGGGATTTCCCAAACCAACTATTAAATTAAAAACCATTATTTTTTGATAAACAATAATGGTTTTGTATATCAACCATTCAACGACTCTTTAGTTAATAATGCGGTTAATATTTGAGCTAACAAAGATGTTAATGACATAATGGTTAATCCATCAAAAATTGGTTGATTAGGAATGCTATTTGTCACAATAACCTGTTTAATAATACCTTGATGTATAGCGTTAGTTAACCTTGTAACCGCTGGATCAGAAAAAATACCATGAGTAGCTAAAACATAAATGTCTTTAGCTGATTTTTCTTTAAGTTCTTTAGCACAAGCGATAATGGTTCCCGCAGTATCAATAATATCATCAAAAATAATCGCGTTTTTTGATGTAACATCA
This sequence comes from Spiroplasmataceae bacterium, assembly GCA_043756005.1. Taxonomy (GTDB): domain Bacteria; phylum Bacillota_I; class Bacilli_A; order Mycoplasmatales; family JAYUTB01; genus JAYUTB01. The sequence goes on from JAYUTB010000001.1 coordinate 101,492, forward strand.
CCAATCATATAATTAATTTCACACTGATTAGCAAATTCTCTTACTTTATTAAAACTAATTAATTCGGTTTTTAAAAAATCACTAAATTGTTTAGCTTTTTTAACACCCCCTTGATCAGGACTTACAATTACATAATCTTTTATATCAGAATCTTTAATATAATTTGCTAATGCTTCAAAAGCACTTAGATCATCAGTTTGACAATCAAAAAAAGCTTCTCATTGTCAAAAATGATTATCAAGTACTAAAACATGATTGATACCAGCATTTGATAACATTTGCGCAACCAACTTACTAGTAATCGCTTGTCTTCCGTTAGTGCGCCTGTCTTGTCGACTATATCCTAAATATGGAATAATAACGGTAATCTTTAAAGCACAAGCCCGTTTAATAGCATCAACCATAATTAATAATTCCATTAAATTATCATTAACTGGTGGAGCAATCGATTTAATAATATAAACTTCTTTATTTCTAACAGTTTCTTTAATGGAAATGTTTATTTCTCCGTCGGCAAATTTATTAATAAATATTTGACCAAATAAAGCCCCAATTTTTTGACAAATTGATTGAACTAAAGTTTGATTATCTGATCCAGCAAAAATAACAACATCATTAAACTTAATTTTCATTTTTAACCTCATAAAAATAATAACATTAATATAATTATAATTAAATCAAAAAAAATATAAAATTAATGTAATTATGCTTCTTTTATACAAAGAACACTTTAATCACGTTTTTAAAACAATTAAAAATTACATCGGTTTTTTCTTTTTAATTATTTGCACAAGTTTTTTAATGTGTTCAATCTTTAATTATGTTTGAACAATGAGAAGTGTTTTTGATGAACAAATTTTTAAAAATAGCGGTAAATATGACTTTCAAATTACCCTAAATAAACAAGAAAATGTTACTGAATTAATTAAAAAAAATAAAGAAACTTATGATTATGTGGTGGTTCCGTTTATTGAATGAACATATATAGAAAAACAAATTCCAAAATTTATAAGAATTGAATCATATAAAGATGATGTTTTTAAAGATCAGAATACAACATTTAATCAAGTTTATAGTTTTTCATACAACAAAAAAACAGAAGCACTTGAAACAAAAGAATTTAAGAATATAGCGATATCTTATAAATATGCGCAAAAAAATATGATTGACGGTGAAATTGATTGATTAAAAAAAATAATTAATAAAAACCATTTACATCAAGACCTCATTTGAAAACAAAAAGATAATTTTTATGGCATTCGTGCAAGTTTTATGACTTCAGAAAATAACAGTAATATTAACCCAGACAATATAACGATTGTTTATTTAACACCAACATTATTTCAAACATTGCTAACAACAACATTATCAAATAATTATGTGAAATATGACATGTTTTTTAAAAATAAAATAGGGTCAACAGCAACTAAACCGCAAGGGTCGCAAGAATTTTTAAAAAGCCCTCGTGGCGGAATATTTTATAATTGAGTAATCATTGAAAAAATCATAATTTTGTCAAATTTTTTAATTATTTTAACAGTATTGTTGTTTATTTCTTTGTTTTATTTAAAAAAAGAAATAAATGTTATGAAAAAAAAATTTGGAATTCTAAAAGCAATGGGCTTAAGTAATGCTAAAATTATTAACATTATAGTGGTAAATTTTTTTATATTTACCATAATCACCGGAATTTTAGGATTTGGATTTAGTTATTGTATTGAAAAGCTATTTTTAAAAAATGCTAATTTACAATTATTGTTGCCAATTAAAAAAAACAACTTTCATACAATAAATTTTGCAATCAATTGCATTATTATTCCAATGACGTTGGTTTTTTTTGCTTACATTATGGCTGTTTTTATAATATCTAATTATAAAACAACTGATCTAATTTATAACAGCAGTAAAATCAAAACTCCACAAATTAATTCATTAATTACAAAGACAATTAATCAAATGAATTTTAAAATTAAATTTTTCTTTATTCTTGTTTCACGCTCGTTATGAAAATTATTAATTAGCATGCTATCTTTTTTAATTACCGCGTTTTTTATAAGTTTTGTTTTTTTTGGTATTTTAACAATTCAAGCTACTGATGAAAGTTTAAGTAAATTTTTAAAACACAGCGATAATAAATTTGATTACATTGTTCACAAATCCTTGAACGATAATAACAATAATAAGGAAGTTAGTTTTAAATTTACAAAAGCTACTGTCAAATGAAATGATATTACAAAAGATACAGATTTACTCATTTATGACAAAATTACAGATATTGAAAAAATTTTTAATTATAAAGACAAACAATTAGAAAAACAAATTAGTGACGTTAATAATTTTAATACTAAAAAAATAATCATTGGTGAAAAAATGAATCAAATCTTTGCTGGATCTAACAAATTAACAATAAACAAATATTATGAAATTGAAGTTGGGCTAATTTTAAAAAACAATACCGCCGTAGATTGAATTTTTATGCATAGTGATCATGATTTAATAAAACAACGTATTATTCCAGAGACAAGCAATGCGCGCATATTATTTATAAAACAACGTGAATTAAAGCAAGATGAAAAAATAATTAGAATATTAAATCAGCCATCTAATAACCTTTTATTAGATGTTTTTTTAGATATTTTTAAAATTATTTTGGGAATTACAATATTTTGTGTATTTGTTATTTTATTCATGATGATAAATTTGATTATTGAAGAAAACATGAAATTTATATTAAGCATGAAAGCATTTGGTTATAATAATCTTGAAATTGTTAAGATGATATTGGTGTTGTATTTTGTAATTTTGTTTAGTGTTTTTTTTGTAAGCTACTTTGTTAGTTATGTTGTTTGACACAAATTAATTAAATATATTTTGGTAGAATCAAATTTTTTATTCATTTTAAATTTTGATTGAATGTCAGCAGTGTTAGTATTTTCAATTTTTAGTATAATGACTATCATTGCTTTTGTTTCATGTTTTTATCACATAAAAAAAATAAGCCTTTTAAAAATCCACCATGTGAATTAAATATTATGAACCTCTATTGTCAAGGTTTATTTTATTGTGTTTCTTTTTAAAACAAATCAAATATCAAAACCTTAATCTTCAACAAACTGTCTTTTAAATCTATCAAAATTTAATTTTTAAAACTAAATTAGTATCAAAACAATTGTAACGTTACAAAAACGAGTAATTAAAATTACAAACAATCATTATATTTTCCTTTTATAGAGATAGTTGTATCAGATTGAATTGATGATCTTTTGATTTTGTTCATTAAAACCTCTATCAATAATTATTATTTATAATCCAACAACTTAACAAATCATTAATCTTTTACTTTTGTGTCAATTAAAAACAAAACTAGATTATAATTATAAAATAATAATTGTAGTTATTATTGTTTTTGATTTAAATACAAAAAAACATATTAAACTGTAATTATTGTTTTATTTTCAACAAACAAATTATTTAGTTAATAATGAAATAATTTGTTTGTTGAGCTTATATACTTATGGAGCATTATTTCAACTGGTGAGAAGACTTGCCTTACAAGCAAGAGGTTATAGGTTCAAGTCCTATATGCTCCACCAATTAGCTGACTTAGCTCAATTTCGGCAGAGCAACTGACTTGTAATCAGTAGGTTGTAGGTTCAATTCCTATAGTCAGCACCATAGCCTATCATGGAGATGTAGCGAAGTGGCTAAACGCGGCTGGCTGTAAACCAGTTCCCTTACGGGTTCAGGGGTCCGAATCCCTTTGTCTCCACCATTTTTTATTGGGGCGTAGCCAAGTGGACTAAGGCACCAGGTTTTGATCCTGGCACTCGGTGGTTCAACTCCTCCCGCCCCAGCCAAATTATTATATTTCTTGCTCCGCTAGCTCAGTTGGTAGAGCAGCTGGCTTTTAACCAGTTGGTCGAAGGTTCAAGCCCCTCGCGGAGTACCAAAAAGCTTAGATGATGAAATCGGTAGACATGATGGTCTCAAAAACCATTGAATGCAAATTCGTGTCGGTTCAAGTCCGACTCTAAGCACCAATGATATGCCTAGGTGGTGAAATGGTAGACACAGTGGACTTAAGATCCACCGAATTTTAAAGTTCGTGCTGGTTCAAATCCGGTTCTAGGCACCAATAATTGCGGGTGTAATTTAATGGTAGAATGCCAGTCTTCCAAACTGACCGTGAGGGTCCGATTCCCTTCATCCGCTCCAAAAAAACACACTAGATTAACATTAATTAAAGTAATAAAAATTTTTTAATAAAAAAATAAATAATGATTTTTGTTGTTTTATGTAAAGTTTATTTTTAAAAATAATTAATTTATATGAAAATTACCTTATATTTAATAATAAGTAACTTAATATCTAACGTAAAGTGATGTTTTTTACTATAAATTAAAAGAAGGTACAAAAAAATTTTTAAAAAAGTTTATTTTATTAAAAGCGGCACGACTGAAACAAATTGAATCCAAGATAACGTTAATGAAATTTGTGTTTTAGGGAGAAGTAATGTTGGAAAATCAACTTTTTTAAATAAATTAATGAATCAATCGCTTTGTAATGTTTCTAAAAAACCTGGAAGAACAAAAACGATTAATTTTTTTCAATGCGACAACATTAGATTAGTTGATTTGCCTGGTTATGGATATAATAAACTCGGCAAACGTATCAGCACTCAATTAGCAGCGATGATTACTAGTTACTTAAAAAATCGTAAAAATTTAAAAATTGTCGTTCAATTAATTGATTGTCGGCATAATTTAAGTGAATTAGATTTAATTTTTATTAAATATTGTCAAGCGCAATCATTTACAACCATTTATATTGCAACTAAAAGTGATCTTGTTAAAAAAAATGATTTAACAAATAATATTAATCGATTAAAACATCAATTAACGTATAAAGAAGACGAAACACATACGCTATTTTTAACATCTAAACTGGAGATTGAACCTTTATTAATAAATCAAATTGATAACTTTTTAAAACACCATGGTTTTTTTGATTAAGTAATGGATCATTAAATTTTAACAAAAGATTTTAAAAAAACCGAACGCACACAACGCGCCAAGCGTTGGAAATACAACAGGAATTCAAGCATAAGATCATTCTGCGGTAGGTTTATTCTTTAATGGCAAACAAAGATAAACAAGTCTTGGTATGAAATCACGTACTGGATTTAATGCACAACCGGTAATGCCACCTAAAGCAATCACTAATATAGTAATTAAAAAGACTACTAAAATTGTTTTTGTGAGAAACTCACCATTTGAAATGCTGGGTAAAAAATTACTTAACAATAAAACTACAAATACTAATAAACAACTTGCTAAAAATTCAGCAAACGAATTTGATACATGATTTTTAATATTTTGTGGTGAAGTTGCATGCATATATAAAATAAACTCAGGATTTTCAAGGTAAGTTGTTTTTATATGGGCCCAATAAAAAAGATTAAGTAATATTTGCCCCAAACAAGCCCCAATAATTTGTCCGGCGAATAACACAAACATCAATAATGTATTATTAAGTGTTACGTTTTTTAAAAAAAACGCAATGGTAACGATAGGATTTACATGTCCGGCACCAAGGGCATTAATATTTTTTATTGAATCAGCATTTAATACATTAATTAACACATGACCAACTAATGAGCCAAAACCAACTGCTAATCCTCAACCTAAAGCAACCCCTGGAAAACTAAATCCAGCAGCGCGACCTTTGGTACCTTTTAAAAGATGACCAGCCATTACACCATTACCTAAAATGATAAAAATCATCGTAGCTAAAGTTTCAATCCCAAATAATTTTAAATAATCTAACATTATATTTTAATTGCTTCTATAAATATACATAAATTTCAAACATTTATCAAGCTAATCAGTAATTTCAAACATAAATTATAAAGCTTTGTTATAACTTCCAAATTTTTTAGTCAAATCAACAATTAAATCAGCGATAGCTTCACACCCAGGTTTTAATATCCGTCGCGGATCATAACCTTTTGAAGCTTTTTCATGGGTGCCATTTAAAAAATAACTAGCTAGGGCATTACAAAACACTAATTGACATTCGGTATTAACATTAATTTTAGTAATCCCAAGTTCAATAGCTGCTAAAACTTGATCAAACGGAATGCCAGAACCGCCATGCAGTACCAGCCCAATGTTTAATTTACTTAATTCTTTTAACACATCAAACCGTAATCCGTTTCAATTCGCTGGATATGGTCCATGAATATTATTAATGCCGGCGGCAATAATATCAACCCCTTTTAATTGCGACATTTTTTCACATTCAGTTAAGTCGGCAATCGTACCAGATCCAACTACACCATCTTCTTCGCCGCCAATCGTACCAAGTTCAACTTCTAAAGAAATATCTTTCATGCCAATATAATCAATAATTCGTTGCGTTATTAAATAATTATCTTCAAAATCATATTTTGAACCATCAAACATGACTGACGTAAAACCACTATCAATCGCTTTGATAACTGATTCATAACTACTACCATGATCTAAATGAAGCGCAATCGGTACAGTTACTTCATAAAACTCCATTAAACCATGAACCATATTAACTACCGTTTTAACGCCACCCATATATTTCATGGCTCCTTCAGAAACACCTAAAATAACTGGAATATGATTGGCTTGCGCGGTGGCAATAATCGTTTTGGTCCATTCTAAATTATTAATATTAAATTGCGCAACAGCATATTTATGAACTTTTGCATTCATTAACATTTGTTTGGCAGACACTAATTGGTAATTATTCATATTTTTGATTACTTATTCTTGAAGTACTCGATTCTATAGTTTTGGGTCTTACAGATGAATATCCAGCATGCCCACAGTTGCTATTTACCGCGATTCAGTTGGTAATTTTTTAAACATCTACTTCAGATTAATTTAAGTATTAATGTCATAATTCATCAATAATCCAGTTTTATCATATATTTTAAGATGATTAATGTTATTATGGCGAGCATATTTAGCCGCTCTTTGCACAGCCGTCATTAAGCCAAGTACTAAAAAAATATTATTACCGTTATGATATAAAGCATAAGTACCAATGGTTCGTTCATACATGACAAATTCATCTTCACTAACACTATTAAAAATTTCAAATAAAATGCGACCATTTCAATATGCTGGGAATAAGATCCCTAATTTTCAAGCAATGGTTTTAATAACATCATATTGCATTAATGGATATTTTATTTCACCAGGAATAACAATGTTAGGTGCATAAAGGATCACCGGAATTTTTATTTCTAATGGGGTAATCCCGCCATGACATTCTGGACCTAATGAAATACCACCATGATCAGCTACAAATAAAAATAACGTATGATTTTTCATATCCTCATCACTATTAATCACATTTAATACTTTACCAACCCATTTGTCAACTTGTTCCACAGCTTGATTGATATGATCAGTTTGATGTCCTAATGCATGACCAGTATGATCAGGTTCATCGACATAAATTAATGATAAAAATGGTTTTGCTTTAGCTAAATAATTAATCCCCATTTCGACAACCTTATCATTCATAGCTATACTATTTCTTGAAGTGATTGGAAAATCATTAATAATTGATGCCGTGCCATCATGAGTTTGATAAAACAAATCAGTCACTAATTCGGTGGCGGGGGTTATTTCATCACCCCTCGCTAAATCTTCGTTAGATAAAATATTATAATAATGATCAACTTGATCAATTTCAATTAATCTTTGTCAATGCGATCATTTAAAAAAAGCACAAGTTTTAGCAGTTGGATCATGATTTTTCACTAAAGCAAATAAACTTTGTAAAGGTTGTTGAACATCAAAACTTGATGTAGCCGAATTTCATTCAGCACAACCATGAATATTAGTAGAAACCCCTTTGATAAACGAAGTTCAGCTGTTAGCAGAAACGGTCGGTATAACGGCGTGATTATTAAAACTATAAGCACCGTTATCAATTAAAAAATTTAAATTTTTTAATTGATTATCTTTAAAAAGATAACTTCCAAAAGCGTCACTACCAAAAATAACAATGTGTTTAATTTTATTATTCATATAAAGAATTTAATTTTATAACCTTCCCTCGCGCATTATCAACAGTAATATTATAAAAATCATTAATAGTAATGGCAACATCATTAATGGTATAAAACCCTTGAGGATTGATTTGTTTTAATGAAATCTGATCGTTCAATAATTCACACACCTGACGATGACGTTTGTTAAGGTTCATCATATAATTTTTTAATAAATCATTATCAACAAATAACGCACCGGTTTGTTGACTTGACGTATTAAATTCTCCTGGAGAATCACTTGCTAATGATAGAATAACAATTTTATGAGTTTCTGAATATTCGTAAAAAATTTGATTTATTGATAGTGGAATTTGTGAAATATCTAAATCATTAGTGGTTCAATCAATCACTTCAATTTGGGGATTAGTAATAATACTATCACTTGTTATATTATTTAAAATAAATTCTAAAGGCAGACCATCATTATTAACAATTTGCTTATTATAAAAACTGGTACTTGGAATTACTAAATTAATTGGTACTAAAAAATATTTAAAATAAAATAACGATTTGTTATTTTTAAAAAAAGAAAAATTAACATTCTTGATTAAAACTAATTTTGTCATGATAATAATTTTAGCAATTTAATTTAGTTTTTAAAAATTAATTTTTAAAAACTAAAGCAAGACCTTGATTTGCTAATATTTCAACAACTAATTCAGCAATCGCTGGTGCGGCACTAATGCCGGGTGATTGAATGCCAACCACATTAATGAACTGATTATTGTGTGAAGATGCTTTAATGACAAAGTCATGCGTGTCAACATCAATTGATCGTGAACCGGCCATCACCTTCACTGTCTGATCAATGTCTAAATCAGGAATAATTTTTAAACCAATCGCCCCAATATGATCAAACATTTTTTTAGAAATTAATTTAGTTTCCGTTTTAAGAACTGGTTCGGTAGTTGGTCCAACCATCAAATAGCCATCAACTGTCGGACTAACTAAGACACCTTTACCATGAATGGTCGGAATTAAGAAAACAATATGGTTGACCACTTTGCCTTGCGTTCTTTCTAAAATTCGATATTCTCCGCGACAACTTGTTAACTTAAACTCTAAACAACCTGCTAATGCAGCGATATCATCGGCTCAATGACCAGCGGCATTAACAATGTATGTGGCTTCAATCGTCGTTTGATTGTTAATCATGACATTTCAAACATTGTTATTTCAAATAATATTAGTAACTTGGGCATTTAACAACAAATCAGTGCCATGATCAATGGCATAATTAATTAATTGTTCACTTAATTTCACTTGATCAATAATATAAGATGAAGTACATAATAAGGCGCCTACAACTGATTTATTTAATCTTGGTTCTAAACCCAATACTGTGGTTTGATCAATAATTGTTAACTCTGATGGAGCTAATCCATTAGCGATCCCGCAATTATATAAATCGTGTAATAATGCTTTTTCTTCATTATTAAAAGCAATTACCAATGAATCAATTTTACGATAAGGAAAATTAAATTTTTTAAACCACGTTAATCATTGCTGCTTTGCAGCAACATTTAATTTGGCTTTTTGAGAACCAACGGCAGCATCAAAGCCACCATGGATAATGCCTGAATTAACTTCAGTAGTTTCTCCAGCTATTTTACAATTTTTTTCACAAACCGCAATTTTTAAAACATATTGTGATAATTGTTGCGCAATTGATGTGCCAATAATACCGGCACCAATGACAAGAACATCATATTTTTTAATGGTCATGATATATATTTTAATCAATTACAATAAAAAAACCAACACCCTTTGTCGGGGTGTTGGTTTTTTTGATCATCGTTATTTCTTTCCGTGACGTTCTAATTCAAAAACGCGTTCGATGATTTTTCGTTCATATAATTTTGTGCCGTTAATAACACTCATTAAAGGATTTTCGCCAACTTTAAAAACAATCCCTAATTCGTTTTCCATTCATTTATCAAGCCCTTTGGTTAAGGCACCACCGCCCGCTAAGTAAGCACCGTAATGCAATACATCGCCTGATAATTCAGAAGAAATATCTTCTAAAATTACCACAATGTCAGCGGCAATTGATCGAAAGTTTCTTTCAAATATATCAACTAAATCAGCTGTATAAATTTTAACTTCGCGCGGTAAACCTGAAATAACATCTCGGCCAAAAGCAGTAATAAAAACTGATTTTTCATTTTCAGTCGTCGGATGAATTAAAGAACCAACAGCAATTTTCACTTCTTCCGCAGTTCTTAAACCAATGACCAGATTATGTTGCATTCTTACTTTTTTAATAACTTCTTTATTTAAAAAATTACCAGCTATGCGTGATGAACGAGATGCAACCACATTACCAGCTGAAATAACAGCAATATCAGTAGTTCCACCACCAATATCAACCACTAAATTACCAACGGGATCCTCAATATCAAGACCAACACCTAATGCCGACATTTTAACTTCTTCTTCTACGAAAACATGTACAGCACCAAATGAAACTGCGATATCAATTAAGATTTTTTTCTCTAATAAAGTAACTGAAGATGGACAAGCTAATAAAACTGTTGCATTTTTTCAAACTTTCATATTACTTAATCGTGAAAAAACGTGTTTAATATATTCTTTAGCAAAATAAATGTCAGAAACGACACCACTTACTAAAGGAGTAATTAAAGAAATATCAGAATGCGTTTTACCAACTAATCGAAAAGCATCTTTACCAAAAGCAATAATTTTTTTTGTTTTTTGGTTATAAGCCACAATGGTTGGTTCGTTGTATATAACGCCGTGGCCTTTAATATAGACTAAAGTATTTACTGTACCTAAATCTAACGAAATAAAATTTGAAATTTGTTTACGAAACATTTTTTAACACCTTACCTTTAAACTAACTTAACAGTTGTGCGAGGATCTATAAAACCACGTTCACTGTCTTCTAAAAATTTCATGATATCAACTTCATAACGTTTTGTACCTTCAATAACACCTAATAATGGGTGTTTAGATATATGGACGGGAATTTGAAAAATTGCTGAAACATATTCTTTCAATCCTTTAAATAAAGATCCCCCACCACTAAATGTTATGCCGTTAAGAAATACATCAGCTGATAATTCAGACGGACTTGCTTCCATTACTTCAGCAATTAAATCAATAATCTTACTAAATTCATCAATCACAATTTTTGTTATTTCAGAAGATTTAATAACTACGCTTTTTGGTAAACCTGACATCACATCACGGCCGTAAGCGGTGTAATCAATATGAAGATCATTGGTTAATGATCCACATTTAATTTTGATTCTTTCAGCAGTCTGACTACCTACCACAATGTTGTATTTACTTCTTAAATATTTGATAATTTCTTCGTCAATGTTATTGCCAGCAACTTTAATTGAGCTAGATACCACCACATCGCCAGCTGAAATCAGCGCAATATCAGTAGTTCCACCACCAACATCAACAATTAAATTACCGCAGGCGGGTTTAATATCAATGCCGGCACCAATAGCGGCCATTTTTGCTTCTTCTTCAACAAATACTTTTGAAGCACCTAAACTTAGCGCTAATTCTTTTAAAGCATATTTTTCAAGTTCAGAAATTCCTGAAGGACAAGCCAACAAAATTACTGAATTTGTAAATACATTTAACAATCGAATGCGATTGAAAACCATTTTAATCAAATCAATACATGTATCTAAATCATCAATCACACCACTTGTTAAAGGTTTAATAATTTTGATACCCGCATGATTTTTGCCGACCATTTCTGCAGCTACGGTACCAATTTCAAAAGGTATGTACATATCTTTTGTGACTCGATAAGCAATAACTGAAGGTTCATTATAAACAATGCCTTGAGATGAAACATAAACAATTGTGTTTACTGTACCCAAATCGATTGATATATAATGTTCAATTTTTGTTTTTTTTTGAAAAATCATATTTTTCTTTCTTTCTATTGTTTATAAAATAAACATATAATGAATTATATATAATAAAATAAAAATATGCACCTTTTTTTAAAAAATAACAAATTTTTAATCAAACGTGATTTAGGTCAAAATTTTTTACAAAACAATTGATATGCCAAAGCCATTGCCTATAGTTTACCAATTCAATTAACCGACGGCATCATTGAAATTGGTCCAGGATTAGGTAGTTTAACCACATTTCTCGTTCAACGCACATCTTTGCCGGTGGTAGCGATTGAAATTGATCAGCAATGCATTATTGAGCTTCAAAAACAATTTTTAGGACAACAATTAACCCTTATTCACCATGATTTTTTACAAATTGATTTACAAAAAATTGTACAGGAACACTTTGCTGTTGCCTGTCGCATCTGAATTGTTGCTAACTTACCATATCATCTCGTAGGCGATATTATTTTTAAAATAATTAACCACGTCAATTTATTTGACGGATTAATGGTGATGGTCCAAAAAGAAGTGGGAGAACGTATGTTAGCTAAACCAAACACCAAAGCTTATAATCATCTTACAGTGATCATTAATTTTTATTTTTTCATTGAAAAAGGGTTAATTATTAAACCACATCATTTTTATCCAAAACCAGCCGTTGATAGTATGACTGTTAAATTAATCACCAAACCATATAATATTCAATTTGATCACCAAAACTTTCAAACTTTCATAAAACAAGCCTTTCAATTTAAAAGAAAAACCCTGGCTAATAACTTAAAAACCACTTTATCAATCATATTAATTACTGCAATATTTGAAGAACTTAATTGATCTTTAGCAACAACCCGTAGTGAATCATTACTACTTGATGATTTTTTAAAATTATTTAACCTCATCCAAAAAAACCAATTTTAAAGCGTCACAAGTATTATTATAAGTGTGTTTAATGACTAGCTCAAGTGATAAATTTTTTAAATCAGCTATTTTTTGAGCAATGAATGTTAAATAATAAGGATAATTTTTTTTACCCCGGAACGGCATGGGTGTTAAATAAGGAGCATCAGTTTCTAACACAATTTTATTCATTGGTACCAATTGCACAACAGTTTGTAAAGCAAGCGCATTATCAAACGTAATAATTCCCGAAAAAGAAATATAAAAACCTAAACTAATGAATTGCAAAGCAATAGTAATGCCACCAGTAAAACAATGAACAATTCCCGTTACTTGATAATGTTGTAAAATATCAAGAGCTTCTGGATAAGCATCGCGAATATGCAGTGCGACTGGTAAATGATATTTTTCAGCTAACGCAAGTTGTCATTGAAACATCGCAACTTGTTGGTCTCAATTAGTAAAATTATGATATTTATCTAAACCAATTTCACCAAGCGCAACAATATTATATTGATTAATATAACTTTCTAAAGTATTAATATCTGGTCATCCATATTCAGAAGCATAATTAGGATGAAAACCAACGATTGGTAATAATTTGGCATCCAATAAAGCGTGCGCAATAACTTTTTCATTAAATGATTGATTGAGTCCAACATTACAAATTAACACTAAATCATGTGATTGAGCAACAATTGTTGCTCAATCTTCATATTCAGCCAAATGGCAATGCGTATCAATCAAACCAACCTTCTTATTAAGTTTAATCAATGTCATTACTTTAAAAACGCTTAAATTGTTTTTTGACTTGTTTTAATTTTTTAGCATACAATTTTTGATTTACGGTTAATTCATTTTTAAGTTGAGGTGATAAATCTTGTTGCTGTAATTGATTAATAATATCGACTAAATGTTGTTTATATTCGGTCGCTAATGTTGTATTTAGTAATGATCGTTGCAAATCATTTAAAATTATTTGATAATTGACTTCAGAAGAAACATAAGTATGTCTGACTAAATTAATTAACTGTTGTAAATCATCATCACTATTTTTTAAAAGCAAATCATCAAAATCAATACTTAATAAAGATTCATTGTTTGTATATTGTTGCTTAATGATATTTCATAATCAATCACACTTAATGTTGGAAAATATATCAATCACATTTCAACGCTTAATTGTTAAAAAACAATCTTTTTTTAAACAACTTAATTTTAAAAGTTTAAGTTGACAGGGTTCATAAATATCAATTACTTTACTTGGTTGCTCAATCATGATTGTTTGATCAAATTGACGAAAACTATGGTATAAAGAAGCTTGATCTAACTCAGTTAATGTGCTTAATTTTTTAATAAATATTTGTTGTTCAATAGTATTGGTTAATTTTAATATTGTTCAAAATTGATTTAAATGGTGATTAAATTCATTAATGTTATTTTTATTTCAATCTAACACAAGTAATAATCATTCCGCCGGAAAATATAAATTATTTTTAAATCATTGATCAATTAATAACTTATCGTTGGTTGCTTTTCATAATTGATCGGGATCATGATAATGTTGTTCATAATTCATAACTTTGACTGTAAATTGATTTTTTAATAATAAAGCACTAATGTGTAAAGTAGCATCTTTACCAGGTTGATCATTATCAAATCATAAAATAATTTCTGAAGTTAACGGTTTTAAATATTCAATCATGGCTTGTGATAAATTTGTCCCCATTAACGCTAATGTATTAGGATAACCTAATTCAGTTAACGCAATGACATCTAAAAAACCTTCGACAAGAATAATTGATTTTACATAACCACTGGTTAAATTTTGTACATTATATAAACAATTGCTTTTTGTAAATAATTCATTTTGACTAGTATTTAAATATTTAGCACTAGTATTATCAATTGAACGGCCAGCAAAACCAATTACTTGATCGTATTGATTATAGATGGAAAACATTAATCGGTTTCTAAAAATATCTTTACCAGATGTAGTTAAATATGAATTAATTAAATTATGATTCGACTGCGTTAAAACTCTGGTTAATTCATGATTACCAAGCGCTCAACCAATGTTTCACTTAATAATTAATGCTTTAGTTAATTTACGTGATTTACAATATATCGCTGCCGGATGATTAACATCGTCTCATAAATTGATTAAATTATAACTAAAATGAGCCACCGCTAATTGGTTGGTTTCTAAAATTTTTTGAGCATTATCGCTTAACGCTGGTATAAAAGATGTTTCATTAAACGGCATATTTAATTGTTGACATAATGTTTTAATAGTTGCATCAAAATTAAGATTCGGATAACTTTTTAAAAAAGTTATCACATCGCCGGCTTTTTGACAAGTAAAACATTTAAAAATTTGTTTAGCCGCATTAACGCTTAATGAAGGATTACGATCATCATGAAAAGGACATAAAGCAAAATAATTACTGCCTTTTTTAGTTAAAGCTAAATAAGTGGCAATCACATCAACAATATTAACTCGTGATTTGATTTGTTTCAATAAAAAATAATTAATCATGTTGATCAATGAGTTGGTTTTTAATAATTATTAATTGTTCCTCAGTTAATTTTATAGCTTGAGGAGTAGCATTACCTTGAAAACCTTCATGTTTTGTATATTTAGGAATCACATGGACATGACTATGAAAAATTTGTTGTTGCGCAATACCGTTAACATTGACTAAAATGTTAAAACCTAACGCGTGTAATTTATGCTCGATTAGTAGGGCAACTTTTTTAGCATGAACTAATAATAAAGCCAACACTTCATCAGGACATGTTAAAATAGTATCAGAATGTTGTTTAGGAATGATCAAACAATGACCTTTTGTAATAGCAAAAAGATCTAAAAACACTAATACTTGGTCATCTTCTCATAAGCGGGTCACCATAACTTGATGATTAATGATTTGACAAAAAAGACAATCATGATTAGGTTGATTTAATATAAGGGTTGTTTTATTTTTCATATAAATTTTTGAATTAATCAATTACCATTCAATCATAATAAACTTAGCTATAATAATGATAATGTGTTAAATATATTAACACGCTTTATCTAAAATGTTTTTTGTCATAATTTGATTAATAATATATACATATATTAACATAAAAAAACCGTAAAATGATTGCATGAAACTATTAACCAACAAACAAATTGAACTGATTAGAAATGATTTTCCACTGCTAAAAAGTGATTTAATTTATTTTAATAATGCCAGTACAACATTAAAACCCAAGCAAGTAATTAATCAGGTAACATCTTTTTTAAAGCACGTTGCCGTTAATGATCATACCCAAGATCATGCATTAAACATCACCGCCCATCAGCTTTATCAAAATAGCCGTCAAGTTGTTGCGCAATTTATTAATTGTTTAGCAAGTGAAATTGCTTTTACTAGTTCAACAACATTTAGTATCAATCAAATTGCGTGAGGTTTATCCTGATCAACAGGCGATGAAATTTTATTAACTAAAAATGAACACGCGGCCAATTTATTACCTTGAATTGATTTAGCACTAAAAAAATCATTAGTTATTAAATATCTAAATTTAAATCACGATGGATCAATAGATGTATCGCATTTACAATCATTATTAAACTCTCAAGTTAAACTGATTACATTTGCAATTATTAGTAACGTGTTAGGTTCTTTTAACGATCCATTCATCATCACTAATATTGTTAAAAAATATAACGAACAGATTATTGTGGTGCTTGATGCCGCACAAAGTGTTGCGACACGATTGATAGATGTCAAGTTATGAAATAATGATTTTTTAGTGTTTTCCGCTCATAAAATATTAGGTATCACCGGCACGGGAGTGCTTTATGGTAAACAAGTGATGTTAGATAAATTAGATCCTTTGCTAAAAGGGGGGATGATGAGTAATGGCATTAATCACCCACACCACATTCAATATTTACCAACCCCAACCCGATTAGAAGGCGGCACACATAATGTGTTGGGGGCTGTGGCATTAAGCGCAGGAATTAATTATTTAACTAACATCGGTATGGACAAAATTCACCATTATGTCACAAATTTAAAAAAGTATGCTGAAACAGCATTATTAAAATATTTAGGAGCAAAAATAATAATTTATAACACTCACCAACCCACTAACTTATTAGTATTTAACATTAAAAACTATGCCAGCCACGATGTGGTTTTTTATTTAGCAACCAAACATAATATTTGTTTAAGATCAGGAGTCCATTGTGCGATTCAATTACACGAAATAATTAAAAGTGAACACACCATTCGCGCTAGTTTTTATATTTATAATACTAAACAAGAAATTGATATTATGGTGCAAGCTTTAGCAACCGAAGACTATCTGGCTATTTATGACTAGTCAACATGATTTTAAAGATTTAGTTATGGAACGGTTTAATAAACCACATCATTATGCAATGATACATGATTCACGTTATAAATCGTTTCTTTCAAAACAGCACACTTGTGCTGATAATTATCAAGTGTTTTTATTAATTAAAAATAATTATATTAAAGATTTTAAATTTCATGGTTTGGGTTGTTTAATATCTTGAGCATCACTTGATATTATGGGTGATTTATTAATTAATAAAAATCTACAAGAAAGTGCCAACATTATTAATCATTTTTTTAATCTTTTAGATGAAAAAAAATACGATGCTAATATACTTGAAAATTTAATTATTTTTGAAAAAATAATTAAATTTTCAAATCGATTAAGTTGTGCAAAATTAAGTGGTGAAGCTGTGTTACAAATAATTAATAATTATTAATTTGTTTTAGCATTATTAAAATCATTTTGAACTTGATTTAAAATTTCTTCACAATTTTTAATTAAATCTTGTCCGCGGGTGAAATTTTTAATTGATTGTTCTAAAGGAACGCTGCCGTCTTCAAATTTTTTAATAATTTCTTTAATTTCTTTAATTTTATCTTCAAAAGAGGCGCTAGCCGGATCATTGATAATTGGTTTATTTTGGTTCATAGATTAATCCTTTTTTTCTACTTTAATAATATTAGTATATATCATACCATCATTTAATTCAACATTTATTTGCATTGCTGGTGTTAAATTTTTGACATTGGTAATAATATTGGTGCCGTTTCAAACAACTGCAAAACCGCGGGCTAATGTTTTTTGATAATCAAACACATTTAATTTTAAAAGAGCGGTTTCGATAATTTGATTTCGTTGATCATGGTTTTTTGTTACAACATTAATTAATGATTTTTTTAACTCGCAAACGGGTTGTTCAATTTGATTTTTAAAAAAATTTAATAATTGACTTGTATCATTAACTAAATTGGTTTTAAATTCAATAAATTTGATATTGATAATATTTCACATTGGATGATATTTTAATTGATTAAAGTTGTCATGACATCTTTGTAAATTGATGTTAAATAATTTATATTTATGATTCACAATATCTTTTTGAAATTCAATAAATTTAATATTAATAATATTTCAAATTTTATTGCGTGTTAATGATGTCACAATATCAACATTTTTTCGTAAATATTGATTTTCAAATACATCAGCGATTGTTACAGAACAACTTGCATAATCTTCAAGAGCGATCAGTAATTGTTTAAGTACTGCTTGCGCAGCTACCGAGGGGGTAGGACATGATAAATCAGCGAGATGACAACTAAGTGATCAATCTTTTTCATGTCCGACAGCTACAAGCGTAAATATAGCTGAATTAAAGACAGCTTCATAAACTTTTTCATGATCATAGGCTTTTAAATCTTCAATACCACCACCACCACGCGTAATAATTAAAATATTGGCTAATTTACCATTGTCAAATGGCGTGATTTGCGCTTTAGCAATGGCAGCCGTGATTGAGTTTGGAGCCGCTTCGCCTTGCACTAAACAATCAAAAACTTGTCAATTTAATAATCCACTGACATCGCTATTTTTAAAAACATTGTCAATATCATGTAATACAGCGCCAGCTTGCGAAGTTATAATAGCAATGTTAGCAGGTAAAAAAGGCATATTTCGTTTTTGATTAGTATATCCACCTTGTTGTAATGATACTAATTTTCTTTTTTTTGCTTCTAATTCTTGTTCAAGATTAACGATTTTAATAACATAAAAATGAAATTTAATGCCTTTTCAAATTTGAATTTGACCATTAATAGTTACACGAGTACCTATTTTAAAAGACTCAATTGCGTTGTTTTGGAAATGTTCTTTATAATTAGGGGAATTTTTAGCTCATACTACCGTTACAAATTGATCACTTTCTTGCGTATCTTTTAAATCTATAAAAATTCAATTGTTAAAACTTTTACATGAAGTAATAACGCCGACTAGAGAAATTGGATTACCGCACAACGGGTCTTCTTGAACCAGTTTTTTGATTAAAGTTGCTAATTCTAATACTGAATAATGGGTTTTTTGATGTAAATAATTTTTGTCCATTAATTTAAATTATACTATTAACCAAAAATATTAAATACATAATTATTTAAAATAAAATATCAAGATGCTAATGATGATTATCAAAAAACATGTTATAATGTTATAATTGTTTTATTTATAAGCGCCTATAGCTTAATGGATAAAGTATTTGGCTACGAACCAGAAGATATAGGTTCAACTCCTGTTAGGCGCGCCAATAATAAATTTTTATACTGAGGTTGTAGTCGGGAAGTGGCTCAGTTTGATAGAGCGCTCGGTTTGGGACCGAGAGATCGCGGGTTTAAATCCTGTCTTCCCGACCATTTAATGGGCCTGTAGCTCACGTTTAGCAGAGCATTTGCCTTGCACGCAAGGGGTAGTCGGGGCAGCACCGATCAGGTCCACCAAAAAAACCAATTGCGAGATAGCTCAGTTGGCTAGAGCATTCGATTCATACTCGAAAGGTCGGGGGTTCAAGCCCCTCTCTCGCAACCATTACGGATCTTTAGCTCAGTTTTTGGTTAGAGCACCCGGCTCATAACCGGGGGGTCGCTGGTTCAAGCCCGGCAAGATCCACCATTGTTATTTTGGAGGCGTACTCAAGCCCGGCTGAAGAGGGCGGTTTTGAAAACCGCTAGGAGCTAAACACTCGCAGGGGTTCAAATCCCTTCGCCTCCTCCATAAAAATTAATTGATAATTTTTGTTATAATAATTAATATTATTATATTTATGCGGGGTAGAGCAGTGGAAGCTCGTCAGGCTCATAATCTGAAGGTCGTTGGTTCAAATCCAATCCCCGCACCCATTTTTTTGGTTCTGTAGTGTAGTGATTAACATGCCTCCCTGTCACGGAGGAGACCGCGGGTTTAATTCCCGTCAGAACCGCCATAAAATGGTTTGATAGCTCAGGTAGTAGAGCAATGGTCTGAAGAACCATGTGTCGGAGGTGCAACTCCTTCTCAAACCACCATATTTAATTATGAAAAAATATTTAATTGGTAATTGAAAAATGCATAAAAATCAGCAACAATTTACTGATTTTTTTAAAAAAGATATTTTAATGCAATTACCCATTACAAAAACATCACCAACTTTTTACAATGCACTGGCAATTCCTTTTATTTATTTACATTCATTTGATAAACAACATCATGGTCAATTTTATTTAGGTGCTCAAAATGCTTATTTTTTAAAAGAAGGTTCCTATACTGGTGAAATTTCACCAGCAATGTTACAAGATGCTAAAGTTGATTTTATTTTAGTTGGTCATGCTGAACGAAGAAATCATTTTCAAGAAACTAATCAATTAATTAATCAAAAAGTACAATCGTTTCTTGAAAATGATTTCAAAGTAGTGTTGTGTGTTGGTGAATCAGCACAAGCATATCAACAACATCAAACTATCAGCGTGTTAACTGAACAAATTACTAGTAATTTACAAAATATTAATTGACAACATGATGAACAATTAATTATTGCTTATGAACCGGTATGATGTATCGGCACTGGTAAAAATATGGACGATGAATCTTTAAAAGCGGTGTTTGAATTTATACAAAAAATACTGCATGAAAAATTTCCAACCAAAAAAATTCCCATTTTATATGGTGGATCAGTTACCAGTCAAAATTTAACCGTAATTCTTGAACAAGGTTATCATGGTGTGTTAGTAGGTAAAGCATCGCTTGAGATTACTGAAATATTAAACATGACTAATATCATGTTGAATAAATAATAATTATTGTAAAATAACTTTTAAAAAAGCATCACCTTGTTTAATGTTGTTGTGTTTAATAATTTGCATAATTGGTTTTTTGCAACGTAAAGATTCTGTAAAAAAAATAATATGTAACATAAATTTATTTGTAGCTTGGTATTGATTAAAATAATTGTTATCAATGCTAAATAAAATATCATGTTTTGTGACAGATTGATTGCGAACCACAGAAGAATTTAAATGAGGGGTATTTTCGTCAACATCAGTATCGTTAGAACCCATGATTAATAAAATATTTCAACCATGGTTGTTTTGAAGGACATAGCCGTGTTTAGTTACATCATAATTTAATAAAATTGTACCATTAACTGGAGCATAAATTACTTCACTCGTTGGCATAAAAGCAACCCCATCGCCTAAAATTTTACTACTAAATAAATCATTTGCAACTTTATGCAATTCCATAACTTCCCCGTCAGCTGGCGCAAATATTAAAACTTCACTGGGTGGGTTTTTTTTAAAAATTGCCAAATTAAATACTCTCAATCATAGTTTTTAAAGCAATACACGCTTGATTAAATTTATCAGCTTCTGAAGCTGATAAAGATAAAGTAATAATACTTTCACAACCATTTGCACCTAAAATTACTGGAACACTAACGTAAACGCCTTGTTGATGATATTCTCCGTTAAGTTTTACTGATACTAATGCAACGTGGCGCTGATTATTTAAAATCATGGTTGCTAATTTAACTAATGCCGCACCAATTCCATAAAAAGTTGATTTTTTCTTTTCAATAATTCTATAAGCCATGTTAATCGTTTGTTGTTCGATGTCATCTAGTTGCACTTGACTTATGGTACCATCCTTGACAAATTCAGTAAGCGGTTTACAAGCCACTTGAGCATGTGAATAAACAGCCACTTGATGATCGCCATGTTCACCGATCATGAAAGCATGCACAGCTTGTGAACTCACCTGGAAATGATCCCCTAATAATCTTTTTAAACGAGCTGAATCTAGCGTTGTCCCAGAACCAATCACTTTATTAGCATCATATTGGGTAATCTTTTGATAAACAAAAGTTAATATATCGACTGGATTTGAAACAATAATTGTAATTCCACTAAAGTTAGTTTTTTTAATGTGTTGAGCAATGTCAGTCATAATGGTAGCATTGTCTTGCACCATTGCTAAACGCGTTTCACCTAATTGCTGCGAACGACCAGCAGTAATAACAATTAAATCAGCATGATCACAATCATTTCAATTACCTTTGGTAATGGTAAAACAAGCATTATTCATTAATGCATTAGCATCTGCTAAATCTCACACATTTCCTTGCGCAACATCTTCATTAATATCGATTAAGGCATATTCACTGGCTAAATTTTGATTAATCGCTGAATATAAAAACGATGTACCAACTAATCCACAACCAACTAATACAATTTTATTATTCATTTATTTATTAATTAAGACTCAACATTATCTTGCTTTAAAATATTTAATATGGCCGCTTTATAAGTTTCTGATTGCCCACCGTAAATCATTTGAATTGTTGTGCCACCAAGTACTACTACCGCGGTTGCACCCAAAGTTTCAAGAAAAGGTTTATCAATAATCACTGCATCTTTTACAACTAGTCTTAATCGAGAAATACAAGCATCAACAGATACAATATTGTCAGCACCGCCTAAACCATTAATAATTTGATGTGATATTTCAATTAAACTAATGTTTTTTTCTAATTTATCGGATGCACTACTTTTAGCACGATAATCTTGTTTTGTATAAAGTGTTCCTAACGTTTTACGACATGGAATGTTTAAATCAAAATGTTTGATTAAAAAATAAAACACTGAAAAATAAACAGTGGCATAGCCAAAGCCGACGATTGGAATTATTCAAAAGTTAGTAACATGATGTTGAAAATTCGGAATAATACCGTAAATTATAAAATCTAATATACCGGCTGAAAAAGTCATAATTACTCTTACGTTTAGCACATTCATTAACATAAATGATAAACCACATAATGGCACATGCACTAAATAAAATAATCACGGCGCTACAAATAAGAAAGTAAATTCAATCGGTTCAGTAATACCAGTTAAAAACGAAGTAAAAGCGGCCGAACCATAAATACCCATCGCTTCTTTTCGGTTTTCTTTAGGACATCGTAAAATCATTGCTACTGCAGCAGCAGGTAAACCAAACATCATAAATGGAAATTTACCAGTTTGAAATCTACCAATTGTAAATGGAGCGTTTTGTAATTTAAAAGTTGTGGAAGCTAATGATGCTATGCCAATAGTTTGATCGCCACCAACTGATTTACCATCGATTATTCAACTACCACCGATATCAGATCATCATAATGGACCATAAAATACGTGATGTAATCCAAAAGGAATTAATGATCGTTCTATTATACCAAATAATAAAGAATCAGTTCCACCGGGCATTTTTGCTAAACCATTCCCGATGCGCGCAAACATTGCAGAAATATAAGGCCATATCAACATAAATACTATACTTAATAAAGGCGTAACTAATAAAACAATAATTGGTACAAATCGCACACCATTAAAAAAGGCAATAACTGATGGTAATTTGGTAGTGTAAAAACGATTAAATAAAAACGCGGTCATCGCACCAATAATAACACCACTAAATACGCCAGTATTTAAAGTTTGTAAAGATAAAGTATTTGAAATAGCTGATTTTGGAATATGTTGATGAAAAAGTAAATTATAAGTATCTATGTTTGGTGCTTGTTTAATAAAAACACTTATAAAACCATTAAAAATTAATACCGCAATAAAAGCAGTTAAACCGGCAGCGCCAGCATCTTTAGTATAAGCGATAGCAATTGAAATAGCAAATAAAATTGATAAATTTGCAAACGGCATTTCACCAATGATTTTTAATGCTCTTGCAAAATCAAGCCAAGCTGATGTAGAATCTTTTAATTGATTTTCAATTACCCCACCAACTCCTAAAAAAATACCAGCAATTGGTAATAAAGCAATTGGTAGCATTAAAGCTTTTGATAATTTTGATAAATTTGTTTTGATTTTATCAGTTGTTAATTTATTAAATGCATTCAATGACTTAAAAGCATTTAAATCTTTAACATGATTTACTTTTTTTTTAAAATTATTAAGTGTTTTTTTAAAATCTCATGTTCACATAATTATAAAACTATCAATTAAAAATTTTGAAAAAAATTACTTGATTTCAATTATTTATTATATATAAAAATAAATAATATTATTTATTTTTGAATGAGTTTGATAATTTTAAAAAAATCATTTCTAACAGCAACTTCATTAATGTTATTTGTTTTAAAATATTTTTTAACATCGATCACGCTTAATCAAGCTTGTCTAGGTAATCAAAAACCAATTGTGTTAATGTTAATGTTGACTGGTTTTTTCATGTCATCACCAATCATCAAACCGTGGTGTGATAAAAAATAATATCCTAAAATTTGATAAAAGTTTATACCAATATTTTTGGTTGGATGAATAGTAGTTTTAATATCAATTAATGCATTATTATAAATTAAATCACAATCCGCTCCGCCAACTAAAGGAGAATCTTTAAAAACCGGATTTAAATAAACATCGGTGGTAATTTTATTAATGATCGACTGATTATTGATTAATAAATCTTGCAAATGTTTGATATATTCAATGTCTTCATGTTCAGATAGCACTAACGGGTCAAATAATCCAGCCCGGTATAAACAATCTAATCTTGATAATTTTCAAACAACACTAATAAATTTTTCATTAATTGTTTTTTGAACAAATAATTGATCAAAAACAATTAATAAATTTTCAATCACGGTAATATTTTGTTGATGTTCTAGTGTGGTATATTTCTCGCCATAACAAATTTTTTCAACTTTGACGATATTTTTAAACATTTCTCATGGGTAATTTTTTAATAAATCAAAAGATGTTAAAAAAACGGGTTGTCGTAAATTAACGGTATTATGATTATTAAAATAGATTTGATAACGCAATAAATAATCAATCGCGACGCCTAATAATTGATAATTTGGTTTAATAACTGAATTTGGCATATTAATGGTTGGATTATCAGTTAAATTGTCAGTGTTAAATTTTAAATCATCAGGGAATGGAAAAGTTTTTTTAAAAAACGCCTTTACAATTGGATTGGCTAAATTTGAAGTAAGTGACATCATTATTATTTATTAATTGATAAACCGATCATTAACATGAATGTTTTTATTCAACATTTTTTGCCAATCCTCAATACACTAACGTTAACGTTAAAAATATATAGGTTTGAATAGCAACAGTAAAAACATCAAAGAACACACCTAACGGCGGATAAATGATAATAAATAAGTAATTAAACTGTCCACCTGATCAAATTAATAAAGCTTGTTTGACTAATTGAATAATAATTACCCCACCTAACATATTACCAAAAAAACGCAATGTTAATGAAAAACATGGTGTAAATTGAGTGACAATTTCTAATGGATTCTTATATTTTTTAAAAAAAGCTCATTTCAAATTACTAATCCCAATCGTATAAATACCTATAAAAGTTATTAAACCAAAAAAAGTCGTTACCATAATATTTGTAAAATGAGTTTCACTACCAAATATTGCTAATAAATTACCAATTAATAAATACATAATTAAAAATAAAAAATACGGGGTTAGTTTTAAATATTTTTTGCCGATGATTGTGGTAATCATTTTTTCAACACTGGTCACAAATATTTCGCTCACCAAGATAATGCCGGTTGGCGATTTAGTATGATCAAATGTTTTTAATCTCATCCGCAATCAAATCACCAACATCATTGATACTAAAATCGTTAAACCGATATTTAAAAGATGTAAAAAAATTAAACGGGTCATAAATTAATTTTAAACTCTTTTTATGTTAATTATTAAAAATAAAATAATGAATTCATAAAAATAAATCACATTGTAATATACCAATGATCAAACAAAAATTTAAGTTAGTAAATGCACTAAGTCAAATGATCATGACAATCGCACCATATAACATGATTTTAAATAAAGGTAACACAATCAATAATTTTTTATGAAATAGTTTATACAATTGAATTTGATAAACAGCAATGAGTTGATTGATAAGTAAAATAATGGCACCAATCAATCACCCAGCAACATAATTTATACAATATGTTTGATCAATGCACTTAACCCAAGCAGCAATGATGAGTCCGCTTGTAATTATTACAAAACAACTAATATTAATTAACAAAATGATTAATCATTTTTTAAAAGCACCATTGTTAAGTCATGTACCATTAATCACAACATAATTTATTTAAACGACGAATATGACGAGCTTGATTATCAAATGGGGTGTTTAAAAATAGATTAATAATTGCACAACTTTGCTCAAAATTAACTAAATCAGCTCCAATAGCTAAAACATTAGCATTATTATGGCTACGACCTAGTTGAGCAATTAATGGATCTTGGGCAACATAAACACATCTAATATCTGAAAAACGATTAGCAATCATGGACATGCCAATCCCCGATCCACAGATTAAAATAGCAATCGTTGCCGGTTCATTAATCACTTGTTGTAAAGCTTGTTTAGCAACATCAGGATAATCAACTGGTTCATCACTAAAAGCCCCAAGCTTGAGACATTCATAACCTTGCTGCTGATAATAATTAACTAATTGATCTTTTAAAGCAAAACCACGATGATCAGATGCTCAAATAATTTTATTCATCTAATGATCCATCATTAGTTTGATCAACTAAAGGAGTTGCTGATATTATTTCATCGGTCATGATTGGTAATTCAATCGTTGAAACAGGATTAAATAATAATTCATTGGCTTGATTAATATCGCGTAATTCTTGCAGTTTACTTTCTTGTAATTCACGGTTAGCTTCATATAAAGCATACCCAGTTCCCGAAGGAATCAAATTACCTAAAATAACATTTTCTTTTAAACTATATAAATAATCGGTACGATTATTTAACGCTGACGAAGCTAATACGCGCGTAGTGTCTTGAAAAGAAGCGGCCGATAAAAATGATTCAGAATCAGAAGGAGCTTTTTTAATACCTAATAAAATATCAGCGGCCGTAGCAATTTCTTTTTGTTCGACAACCATTTGTTGATTAATTTTATTTAAAACCAAATTAGAAACTTTTTGACCAGTAATAAATTCAGTGTCACCTGGTTTAATAATGATTTTTTTGTTTAACATTTGTCGAATGATAATTTCAATATATTTATCAGAAATTTCAATCCCTTGTAATCGATAAACATGTTGAATTTCTTCTAAAATATATTTCTGTACCGCTTCCACGCCCGCCACAATTAATAAATCTTTAGTATCGATTGATCCTTCAGTTAATTTATGACCTTTAGCAACCCGATCATGTTGTTTTACAACTAATGAATTATTAATCGAACATGAAAAATAAACAGGTTGTTTAGTTAAGTCATCAAGAATCATAATTTTTTGAATATTACCATCAGTAACAATTGAATTAACAACTCCAGCAACCGTTGAAATAACTGCTAATACACCTTTTGGAGTAGTAACATCAAACAATTCTTTGACACGTGGTAAACCTTGTGTAATATCAACCACATCAATAACACCGCCGGTATGAAAGGTTCTCATGGTTAGCTGTGTACCCGGTTCACCAATTGATTGGGCGGCCATAACTCCCACCGCTTGACCTTTTTGCACTAATTCGCCGGAAGCTAATTCAATGCCGTAACATTGTTGACAAACACCACGTTCGGTAATACACGTTAATAATGATTTAATAGTAACTTTGGTAATATGATTACTAATAATTTTTTTAGCAATCACATCATCAATTAATTCATTTTTAGCAACCAGTAGTTGGTCGTTTTGATCGTATATATCATGAAAGCTAAATCGTCCAGCAATTCGATCAAATAACGACACAACCACTTCCACATATTTAGCATCAGTAATATCAGCTACTTCAAAGCCGACTTGTGCACCACAATCTATTTCACGCACAATTACTTCTTGAGCAACATCAACTAATCTTCTGGTTAAATACCCAGCATCAGCAGTTTTTAAAGCAATATCAACCATCACCTTGCGAGCGCCATGAGTGGAAATAAAGAATTCTAACACACTCATCCCTTCTTTAAATGAAGATTTAATTGGGGTTTCAATCACATTACCTTTTGAATTTTTCATTAAACCACGCATCCCAGCTAATTGCACAAAGTTAAAAATCGTACCTCTGGCTCCTGAATCAGCCATAATATACAGTGAATTTTCTTTATCATTATTTAAATTTATTTCAAGTTGTTTAGAAAGTTCTTCTTTAGCTCGCGATCAATTATTAATAATATGGGTATGTCTTTCAAAGTCAGTTAATCAACCTTTTTTATAAAAATTATCAATTTTAGTAATAAACTTGTCACATTCCTCAAATAATTCGGCTTTTTTATCGTAAATTTGAATATCATTGGGCGCAATTGACACGCCTGATAACGTTGAATATTCAAAACCAATGTCTTTTAACTTATCTAACATTTCGGAAGTAATTAATGTGCCATACTGTTTTAAATATAAACCAATCACGTTTGACAAAGTTTTCTTTTTGAAAGGTTCTAATAAGGGTTGTTTACTAATAATGGTTGCTAAATCAAAGTCATTAGTTAATTCAAATATCCGATTAGTTTTTATCGATACATCATGAACATCAAAATCATTAATAAATATAAAATCTTTACATAAAATATTGTTAAAAATCAATTTACCCATCGTGGTTAATAAAATATAACTTTTATGTTTTAAATCAAATGTTTGAAACTTAGCCGCATAATAATCTACATCAATTCCAATTAATGAATGTAAATCAACTTTACGATCTTGATAGGCAATTCACGCTTCTTGATAAGAACTAAATATTAACCCAACACCTTTGGTTATTTTACTTTCAACAGTTAAATAATAATTACCTAACACCATATCTTGCGTGGGAGTAACAATTGGTTTACCATCTTTAGGATTTAAAATATTTTTAGAACCAATCATTAAATTGATTGATTCTTGAATTGATTCTTCTGATAAAGGTAAATGAACAGCCATTTGATCACCATCAAAATCAGCATTAAAAGCTGGCGTTGATAAAGGATGAAGTTTAATCGCTTTACTTTTCGTTAATTTAATAAAAAAAGCTTGAATACCTAAACGATGTAAGGTTGGAGCACGATTTAATAAAATGGGTTTATTTTTCACAACTTTTTCTAAAATATCTCAGATCTTTTCTTCTTTTTGAATAATCATTTTCTCGGCAGCTTTAACGTTTGAAGCATGCTGGCCAGTTAATAATTTTTCAATTATAAATGGTTTAAACAATGTTAGCGCCATGTCACATGGTAAACCACATTCTGACATTTTTAAATCTGGACCGACCACAACCACCGAACGACCTGAATAATCAACCCGTTTACCCAATAAGTTTTGTCTAAAACGCCCATACTTACCTTTTAAAATGGATGTTAATGATTTAATTTCTCGTTTATCTTTGGTTAATGTTGGTTTAACGCGTCGTTCATTATCTAATAATGCATCCACCGCTTCTTGTAAAAGTCGTTTTTCATTATTAATAATAATCATGGGGGCATGAATTTCTTTAATATGTTTTAAACGTTCATTTCTAATAATAATTCGTCGATACAAATCATTAATTTCTGAACTTGTAAATCGCCCACTGTCTAATTGAATAATTGGTCTAATGTCGGGTGGAATGACTGGTAACACAGTCAACACCATTCATTCTGGTTTAATGTTTGATTTGATAAATTGATTAATCACTTGTAAACGTTGCTTTAATTTTAAAGCAACTTGTTGTGATTTAGATGTGTTATTAGTGTATTCATTTTGTACTCGTTCAAATTCGGCTTCTAAATTTAAATTAACTAATAATTCACGTACTACTGCTGCGCCAATCCCAAATTTAGCCCCCGTATATTTTGTCACAAATTTAGTATAAGTTTCCATAAAAAAGCCACCAATGACTGATAATAAAGCATCTTTAAGTTCATGAGCTTTTTCAACAATAATTAATTCATTTTGATGCACGAGCATAATTTCATCTAATACTTTGATCATGAGATTTTTAATTTTCACTTGTAAAAAAGTACCATTTAAATTTAAAATTGATTTGACCGGTAAACAACTTGTCCCACTATCAACCACAATATAAGATGTAAAATAAATAACTTCTTCTAGTTCTTTAATTTTAATATCTAACAGTAACGAAATTTGTGATGGATTGGTTTTAAGCATTCAAATATGAACCACTGGTTCATTTAATTCAATATGCCCCATCCGGTAACGTCGCACGATTGATTCGATAATTTCAACCCGACATCGTTCACAAACCCGACCTTTGTTTCTGATTTTTTTATACTTACCACAACTACATTCAAAATTTTTAACTGGCCCAAAAATTCGTTCATCAAATAAACCATCTTTTTCGGGTTTATAAGTCTTATAATTAATGGTTTCTGGTTTAGTAATCTCACCAAAAGATCAAGAATAAATATCTTCTGCTGAAGCTAAACTAATTTTAACTGATTCATAATTTTGTCGATTTTTATAATTATTGAATGGTTTCATGATTTATTAACACCTTACTTGTTTTTAAAAAATCCAGTTTCATCAGCTAATGATGTTTCGTGAGATGCTGGTTCAACAACTTGATCAGTTAACGAAGATTCATTAATGTCATAAAAATCTAAATTTTTAATACTATTATATTGGTATTCATCTTCAGGAGGATTGTTATAATCAACGTTCAATTCTTGTAATTTATCAAATGGAAAAGCATGTTGTTTTTTATAATGTAAATTATCATCAAGTAGTTCTTGTTTTTTTAATGAAATGTTTAAACACAACCCACGCAACTCTTTAGTTAATACATTAAATGATTCGGGAATGCCTGGTTCAGGAATCGGTCGATTATTAATAATTGCATCATAAGTTCTAATTCGTCCTTTAATATCATCTGATTTAAGGGTTAATAATTCTCGTAATGTATGGGCAGCGCCATACGCTTCTAAAGCTCAAACTTCCATTTCTCCTAAACGTTGTCCACCATTTTGTGACTTACCACCCAGGGGTTGTTGCGTAATTAATGAATAAGTACCCACAT
This sequence comes from Spiroplasmataceae bacterium, assembly GCA_043756005.1. Classification (GTDB taxonomy): domain Bacteria; phylum Bacillota_I; class Bacilli_A; order Mycoplasmatales; family JAYUTB01; genus JAYUTB01. The sequence continues at coordinate 132,743 of JAYUTB010000001.1, forward strand.
TACGGGCATGAATTTTATCATCAACCATGTGTGATAATTTTATCATATACATTACACCAACAAAAATTTGTTTACAAAATTTTTCACCAGTAATACCGTCAAATAAATCAGTTTTACCAAAGTTATGAATATTAGCGCTGGCTAATAATTTTTTAAATTCAAGATCATTAATGCCTTCAAAAACTGGTACCGTAAATTTTTGATTAGTTTTTTTAGCAACTAAGCCTAGTAATGATTCTAAAATTTGACCAATGTTCATTCGTGATGGAATACTTAATGGGTTAATTAAAATATCCACGGGGGTACCATCCTCTAAAAAAGGCATATCTTCAATTGGTAAAATTTTGGAAACAACTCCTTTATTACCATGACGGCCTGCCATTTTATCACCTTCTTTAATTTTTCTTTTTTGAATAACATAAACTTTAATGATTTCTAACACATCAAACGATGGATTAAGATTGTTGGTTGATGATAAACGTTTTACAGAGTGCACAATTCCAAATTCACCATTTGGCAATCGCAACGAAGTATCTTTAACATTTTTGGATTTTTCTCCAAAAATAGCTTGTAATAATCGATCTTCAGGAGTTAATTGAACATTCTTGGGAGTTATTTTACCAACTAAAATATCACCTTCTCTAACTTCAGCACCAATCATCACAATCCCTTCATCATCCAAGTATTTTTGAGCTGAAGTGGAAAGATTAGGAATGTCACGAGTAATGATTTCTTTACCTAATTTATTTTGACGCACTTCAACGGTATATTCTTCAAGTCGAATTGATGTAAAAACATCATCTTTAAATAATTGTTCAGAAATTAAAAAAGCATCTTCATAGTTATAACCACGTCACGTAGTAAAAGCAACCACCACATTTTTACCTAATGCTAATTCTCCATTTTCCATCGATGAACCGTCGGCTAAGATTTGGCCTTGTTGAACTTTTTCGCCCATATTAACTAACGCATTGTGTCATAAAATTGTACTTTGATTAGAACGTTCAAAAATAGTTAATTGATAATTATCAATTACTTGCTCGTCAATGATGATCACGTGCTTATTAATAGTCATAACTTTCCCAGCTTCATTAGCCATCAATGAGAAAGTTTGTTTTGTTTTTGACACGAACGTGGCAATTACTTGTCCTTTGGTAACAGTTAAACCTTCAGTGACAAACGCTTTATATAAAATTTTTTCATTTACTAACTGATAAGTTGTGGTTTGGCTAGCACGTTGCACTTGAATATGTTCACTATCAACATAAACCACCGTTCCACTAGCAGTACAAAGTAGTGCCGTACCAGAATCAAGTGCAATCTTGTGTTCCACGCCCGTACCAACTAATGGTGATGAGGGATTTAATAATGGCACTGATTGACGTTGCATATTAGCACCCATCAACGCCCGATTACCATCATCATTTTCTAAGAAAGGAATACAAGAAGTAGCTAAAGATACAATCTGTTTCGGTGAAACATCAATATAATTAACCTCTTTATTCTTTAAATAAACATTTTTACCGGTAAACCGAGCTAACACCATATCATCGGGATTAATGTTTTTATAAGCTTGATCAATTTTAAAATCAGTCGATTGACCAATCACATAAAAATATTCATCAATGGCTGATAAATAATTGATTTCATCAGTTAAATAGCCATTGACAATTTTACGAAACGGAGCTTCAATAAAGCCGTATTTATTAATAATTGCATAAATAGCTAAACTATTAATTAATCCAATATTAGGCCCTTCAGGAGTTTCAATTGGACATAACCGACCATAATAAGAATGATGAATGTCACGAATATCTGAACCAACTGAATCACGCGATAAACCGCCTGGACCTAACGTCGTAATCCGTCGTTTATGAGATAATTCAGCTAAAAAATTGGTTTGATCTAAAAACTGCACTAATTGTGATAAATTAAAAAACTCATTAATCGCGTTAGTTAAAGGTTTATGATTATAAATGATTGATGGTTTAGTTACGGGTTCAATCACATTGATTTTTTCTCTAATTTGTTTAATAATTCTCGTTAACCCAACACGCACTTGATTTTGAATTAATTCATTAACTGTTCTGACACGCCGATTGATCAAACTGTCGATGTCATCTTCAATGCCTATGCCTGATGTTAAATTAATTAAATATGAAATAGAAGCTATAAAATCAGCAATGGTTAAGTGTTGTTCAGGACAATCATTTAAGACGGCGACAACATGTTCAATGTCAGTTTGTTTATCGTTGTCAAGGTACACTTTCACAACATGCACTAAATTATTACCCACAATTTGTGCATCATGGGTGATGGTTTTAGTACAACTTAATTTTTGAGCAAAGGCAACATCAAGGGCTAACACATCACTATGTTTAATAAAAGTGTTTTTGGTAATAATCACCTTACCTGATTCATCGGTAATTGTTTCAGCAACAATACGATTAATAATTCGATCAGTTACACATAATTTTTTATTTAATTTATACCGACCCACTTCTGATAAAAAATAATAATTTTTACTAAAAAATTGCGAAAAAACGGTGTTTTTGATTGTTTCAAAATTTCCTGATTCACCTTTACGTAATTTTTGAAAAATATATTCAAGCGCCTTTTTTTGATCATTAATGACATCCGATTCGTAAGTGTTGATTAAATATTCATTGGGACAAAACGCCAACATTTCTTCTTTAGGAACTCCTAAAGCGGTTAAAAAAGTACTTAAATGAGCTTTTTTGGTTTTTTCAATTCTCAGTTGTAACAATTTGATAGTACTAATTACTTTTTTTTGTTTAATGACTTTACTAAACGCTTCAAAACTTAATCAAGTCCCAAAAGTAGGAATTAAATCTACAAAATAATTATTATTTAATGCCGTTTTATCTAAATTAATTTTATAATAAGCACCGGGAGCTCTGATTAATTGTAAAATAACAACTTTTTCATGACCATTAATAATAAAGTTACCAGTTTTAGTAATTAAAGGTAATTCTGTTAAAAACACTATATTAATGGTATTGATAACAAATTTAACAGCAAAATCTAGATCATTGGTTTTTAATATTTCAACCATGATGGTTTTCGAAAAATCTTTATTAATGATTTTTCTTTTTTCAACAGTATTAAATGAAAAATCTTTAGCATTAGTAAAACTTGCTTCTTCAAAAGAAAAAACATTTTTAGCTAATTGGTTAGTTGTTTCAACCGGTTCAATGAATCCAATTTTTGTAATTAATCACACATTAAGAGATTCAATTACACTTTTACCAACGACAAACGGAATTAAATCTTTATCAACATAAGTTAAAATCAATTCTGCAAAAACATTAGTATTATAAGTTGTTAAATTATATTTAGCTTCTTTTTCAGTGATTGTTGGCGGTTCAAATCATACTTTATCAATGGTTAATTTTTTTTTTGAATCTTGACTAAATAATGGAAAAAAACTATCAACTGTTTCTTTTAAACCGTGACTTAAAAATAAATCATAATTTTTTAATTGATCATCAATTAAAAAAGGAATTGCTAAATCACTTTTAATTATTCCAAAATCAACTCTTTGTGAAAAAGAACTATGTTGTTTTAATTTAAATGGCATAGCAATTCCTGTTTCTAAAATTAACCAATTTTCAATTCAATCGTCGATCCAGCCTCAACTAATTTATTCTTCAACTCTTCAGCTTCCTTACTATCAATATCTTCTTTAACTACACAGGGTAAAGTATCAATCATTTTTTTTGCATCCATTAAACCTTTGCCAGTAATTTGAGACAATAATTTAATTAATGCAACTTTTGAATTACCACTTTCGGTCATAACAACTGAAACCTTAGTCGCTTTAACAGCCGATTTTGAATCATTGGCTGGTTGACTCATCACCATTGTTTGTTTAACATCAAAATGTTTTTCAATCAATTCAACCAATTCGTTTAACTCTATTAAAGTCATTGATTCAAGCGCCTTGATAATATCTTCTTTTTTCATAAATAAAACTCCTTGTTTTATAACACCTTATTCAGAAGGGGAAGGTGATCGAGATTTAATAACATTTGATAAAATATTATTTAAAATAATTAATGGATATTTACAATAATACATTAATAATAATAAACATTCTTTTTGAGCACGTAAATTCATCAATTTTTTAAAAGCAATTGCATCAACAATTTTGTTATCTCAATAACCAACATTAAATTCCATTTTATCATGTTCTTGCATAAAATTATCAAGTTTTTTTAGAAAAACTAAATCATTACTTTTTAAACAAACTGAAATATTTGGTCCTTCTAAAAGTGAAACAATGTTATCAGCTAATTTAGTAGAAACAAGTGCTTTAATGAACAACGCGTTTTTATATATTTTTACTTTACCTAACGTATTAACTAAAGTTCGTAAATTATATAAATGTTCGGTTATTAAGCCTTGGTTTTTAAAAAACAACACTACTTCGCTGTTTGATAGTAGATTCACTATTTCAGAAACGGTTTGTTGTTTTTTTAAAAAATTTACTGATAACATCGATTTATAATATTAAATATAACATTGAATTATAACATATTTTGTTTATAAAAATATCATTATAATGATATTTTTAATCCCGGCCCCATGGTCGAACTTAAGGTAATGTTTTTAATTCATACTCCTTTATTTGTTGAAGGTTTTGATTTAATAATAACATCCATAATAGCTTGAAAATTAGATTTAACAGCATTATTATCAAAATTAAGTTTACCAATTGGCACGTGAATATTGCCTGTTTTATCAACCCGATATTCTACTAAACCTTTTCTAATTTGGGCAATTGTTTCAGCAATATTGTTAGTAACTGTTTTTGTTTTAAGATTAGGCATTAAGCCTTTAGGACCAAGAATATTACCTATTTTAGATAATTCAACCATTAAGTCAGGCGTGGCAACAATTACATCAAAATCAAATCATTTTTGAGTTTTGATTTTATTAATTAATTCTTGATCACCTACTATATCAGCGCCAGCATTTTTAGCTTCAGTTTGTTGAGATTTAGTAATCGCTAAGATTTTTTTAATTTTACCAGTTCCAGCTGGTAAAATTAAAGAACCACGAATCTGATTTTCAGTTTTTCGAACATCAAGATTTAAACAAATTGCTAATTCAAAAGTGGCCACAAACTTCACAAAATTAACTTGTTTAATTAATTCAATCGCTTCTTCAATTTTATAAGTACGAATTGGATCAAATAACGGTAAGATTTTTTTTTGGTTTTTTGTCATTATGATTCTTTAATTTCAAATCCCATATTTAAAGCAGTTTTGCTGACAATTGATTTAGCTTTTTCAAGATTATTAGTGTTCAAATCAGGTAATTTATATGTTGCAACTTCTTCAATTTGCGCTAATGTTAAAGTACCAATTTTTTGTTGATTAGCTCGGGGTGAACCTTTGTCAACTTTGGCAATTTTTTTAAAACAAACCGCTGTAGGAGCTGTTTTTAATTCAAAACTAAACGTTTTATCTATATACACAATCAATTTAATTGGTACAATGTCATCAATTAAATTTTTTGTTCTTTCATTAAATTCACTACAAAATTGAGGCATATTAATACCAAAAGAAGCTAAAGCTGCACCTGGTTTTGCTTTGCCCCCAATGATTTCCATTTTAGAAATACGTTTAATTTGTTTTGACAAAATCGAATTACCTTTTATAACAGTTAATTATACCGTTTTTTTAACCATAAAATTATTTTTTAAATTATGAAAATCCAACTCTAATGGAGTTTGCCTATCAAAAAAATCAATATTAACCACAATTTTTTTTGTATTATAAAAAATATTTTTAACTTGTCCTTCATAACCTTTAAAAGGTCCAACTAAAATTGTTACAAAATCATCAATTTTTAAATCAATTTTAACTTGATTATCTGATTTGTCATGGGTGGGTGATTTGATTGGTTTTAAAAACGCAGCTACTTCGTCTTTATAAAGTGGAAACGGTCTATCTGATAAAGCACTTGAACCAATAAAACCTTTTACGTATTTTATGTTTCTTATCATAAATCACAAATCATCATCCATTTCCATATTTATAAAAACATAGCCAGGAAAAAGATTTTTTTCAACTTGTTTTTTATCTTTTTTTGAAAAAACCACATTTTTAACAATTTTAATTTCAAAAATGCGATCTTGTAAATTTAAAAGTTTTACTTTTGCTGATAAATCATCACATAAAGATTTTTCTTGACCACCGTAACAACTAATAACATATCATTTATTAGATGTAATTGGGGTATCAATTAATTTATCTGCTTGTGGCGTAATCGTAGATTTTAATGGCATAACAATTCTTTCGTATAATATTAATATACCTTATTAAGTATATATATTATAAGATAAGCTGTCAATTTTTTAGATATTTATATGTTAAATGTTGGTGGCATGTTAGGAATTGATTTGATGTTATTTAAAAACTCCACCAGATTGTAATAAATTGTAAATACAATAATTTATTAATCAAATGCAAGCAGATGAAGTTGCTAAAAAAAATATTAAATGTCAGAAATGAAGTAATGTTTTTTTAAATCACCGAATTTTTGCAATTTCTTGAATAAACAAAATCAGTGGCTTTTTAAAACCATCTCATTTAAATTGTTTTTTTTCTAATAAATATTCTGCATAATCAAGCTTTTCAAGTTCAGCAGTTTTTTTTCTTTTTAACGATAAATTTTTAAAATAAGCTCTGATGGTGGTGAATTTATTTTGAATAAACTGGTTGGATGATAAATTAGTTGGTTTTTTCATAATTAACGAGTTTCTTGATGTGATTGATGACGATTACAAGTTCGACAAAATTTATTAAGCATTAAACGATCTTTTGCAACTAATGAAGAACTATGAAAACTATAATTTCGATTCAAACAAATCGAACAAATCAAAATTATTTTATTAATCATTTTTCATTAAGTGTATCTTAAAAACTGGTGGATGGAAAAAATTTACTAATTTTCTTTTTAACTTTTTCTCAAGTATTATCAACTTTCTTCACAGTTATATTAAGTTTTTTACTAATTTCTTGATTTTTATAACCTTGTTGTTTTAAATAACATAATGATTTTTCAAGGTCTGAAAAACTATTACCTTCGGCAAAGATAACATCAAACACCTCTTGGAGCAACAAATCATTGTTACGATCTTCGTTATCATTATAAATAAATGCCGGATCATGAAAATTACCTTGGTTCACTGAATCTTCATAACTTGAAGCAGTATTTAAAATAGCTTGATTTTTATTTATAAATTTATTTAAATTATAAGATAAAGATCATTTTAAGTTATTTAATAAATAAGTCTTAAAAGTAAAACTACTTTCAACATTATACTTGTTTAAAGCACTAATCACATTATTATAATACAAACTGTCTAAATCTTGTTTTGATAAAGGCACCGAAAAATACTTACTAAATTGAAAATTTTTCAATTTTTCAAAATGAGTTTTATATTTATGTAACATCAAATTAACTACTTTATCAGATTGGGAATTATAATTTTTATATAAAAATATCAAGAAATTATCTTTAAAAAACTCAAGTTCGCTATCAGTAAACGAATTTTGCAATGAATAAATAGACATGATTTAATAATCTTTCTTATATTAAAATTTATTGTTCTAAAACATGTTCATTAATGATTATTATGTTAAACATCAATCAAATCCTTAATTTTTTAATGAGGAATCAGATAAATTCGTTCAAGACTTTCCGCTTGATTTGTTTGATCATTAATTGATAAAACAACGGCACAAAATTGACTTAAATTATCAGATGGCATTATTTTTTGTTTAATAAAACCGCATTTATTCAATGCAATAATACCGCTCGAATCCAATCCGATAATCGAATCATATGGCCCGGTCATACCAATATCAGTTATAAATGCCGTACCTTTTGGCAACAAACGATTGTCGACAGTCTGAACATGCGTATGAGTTCCCACAATACACGTTATTTTGCCATCAAAATTAGTGGCTAAAGAAATCTTTTCACCACTTGCTTCAGCATGAAAATCAATAATATGAATATCGGCTGCAGGAACTTCATTTATTAACTTTTCTAAAGCAAAAAAAGGATTATCAACTTTAACATTCATATATGTTTGACCGATTAAATTAGTAATTCTAATGCTTTTATGCAAAACATTAACTACTGCCGAACCTTTTCCAGGCACATAATAATCGTTATAATTTAATGGCCTTAATAAGTTATCTACAGTATCAATGTAATTAAAAATTTCTTTATTATGAAAAACATGATTACCGGTTGTAAAAAAATCAATCCCGTAATCCATCAAGGCTTGATAATCATTATAAGCAAGTGATTTGCCATTAGTAACATTTTCTCCGTTAGCAATCACGTAATCAATGTTATGTTTTTCTTTAAGGGTTTTTAAATGATGTTTAATGCCTAAAATGCCTGATTTTCCAAAAATATCACCAATGATAAGAATTTTCATATGTTAAAGAAAAGACCTTTTTTTATTTTAGGAATTAAAAAAATGTTTATTAATTATATCAAAAAATTAGATTTTTTGAAAAAAAACAATCAATAACTAATATGGTTGAGTATTTAATTACAAAAATAAAACATGCCGAAACTAATTGATTAATTAGTGAAAGTATGTTTTTGGGATTAAAAATTTTTGTAAAAGATGCCAATCAATTACCTAAAGAAACAAATGTTAAATTGTGAATTCATGTTCATTATTATGATCAACATTTAACATGTTATGGATTTTTAAGTTCAACAGAAAAAGAATTATTTCGTCAATTAATCACCATTAAAGGTTTAGGTTGTAAAACAGCCATGCAAATCTTACAAAATGTTGATTTTCAACATCTTATACAAGCGATTGCGCAACAAGATAAAGCATTTTTAATGTCAATTAAAACCATCGGCATCAAATGGACTAATCTTTTAATTATGAATTTACATCATAAATATCAAGCCACGCAAGATTATGAACGTCATTATGAAATTACGCAAGCCTTAAAAAAATTAGGATTTGATGCATCACTTATTAAATTAGCTATGGAAACACATGATCTTGATCATCACCAGTCTTTGGAAAATCAAATTAATCAATTATTAAAAATTATTACCAAACATGATTAATCAATTACGACCTGATAGTTTTCAAGAATTTGTTGGTCAACAAAATTTGGTGAACAATTTGTTGATTTTTATAAAATCTAGTAAAATGCAGCAAAAAGCACTAGATCATATTTTAATTCACGGCCCCGCTGGGGCCGGAAAAACAACGTTAGCTAATGTCATTGCAAAAGAATTTGATCAACCTTTAAAAATCGTCTATGGTCAAAACCTAACCAAACAATCCGATATTTTATCAATTTTATTAAACTTACAACCCTATGATATTTTATTTATTGATGAATTTCATTCGATTAATAAAAAAGTTGAGGAAACACTTTATTCAGTATTAGAAGATAATTATCTCAATTTGATTATTGGCAAAGAACATAATCAAAAAAATATTAACATTAATATCCCATGCTTTACATTAATTGCAGCAACCACGAAACTAGGTAAATTAAGTAAATCGATGCAAGATCGTTTTAGCATCACTTTAAAAATGAATAACTACAATATCAATGATATCATCACCATTATTGACTGAAGTGCTAAAAAATTACATTTTGCATTGAATCAAGATGCCATTAATTTATTAGCCGCTCATGCTAGATTCACGCCGCGCGTGGCAAATAATTTACTCAAGCGCGTAATTGATTTTACAATTGTTCATCAACAATCAATAATTACTAAACCAATTATCCAAGATATTTTAGATCAATTACAAATTAAGCGACATGGCTTAAACGAAAATGATATTCATTATTTAACAACACTATATGTTGATTTTAAAGGTCAAGCAACTGGCCTTGCATCAATCAGTTATTTGATGCAAGAAGCTACTGAAACAATTGAAGCAAACATTGAACCGTTATTATTAAGATTAAATTTTATATTAAAAACACCAAAAGGGAGAATTATTACAAAACAAGGCATTAATTTTATAAATACTTACCGATAATTAAAAAATATTATAAAATATAATTATATCTATGTTAAATTATTTACATTTATGCATTTTTTTTTAAAACGTTGCTTAAAACAAAAAAACACTTTGATCATTACCTTAATTTTGGTTATGACTATCATGATTGGTTGCATGATTGGTTACGGATCATGATTAATTAGTGATCATTTTAAAAAATATTTGATAGTAATTATCATTAGTTGTTGTATTAGTATTTTATTATTAATCGGCGCTTATGGTTTATTTGGTATGATGCTATGTTTAATTGTGACATTATTGATTGTCAGTAATTTAGTAATCTGTCAATTTAATAACCAAACAACATGATCACATTATGGTTTGATCTTTAGTTGTGCAATTACAATGATTAACCTACATATGATGTTTTTTCAACAAATTAAAAACAGCTTAATTAATCATCAATTACCCCAAGCTTTTAAAAAAAATCATCAACAAACATGATTAGCTATCGGTGATGCAACAATGATCACTTTAATGATAAGTGCGGCATGATTTAGATTAATTAACAACGTTGATTTTATTACAATGATCGTGATCTTTATCACATCATTAATCGCTCATGCTTTAATAAGATTGCTGATGACTTTATTTATCAAAACAAAAATATTAACCAAACAAACCTGAATGTTAGGTTTTTATTTTACAACATCATGAAATATATGTAATGGAACCACAATTGTAAAAATAATCTTATTAATATTATTAAGTTACGGATTGTTTTTAGAACCATGATGATGACCAATACAACCCAATGATGATTTAACAAATAACATTATAAGTAATATCATTCCACTTACAACAAGTTTTTTATTAATAATCTTATATCTGATATTAAGATTTAAATGAACTTACATCTTGCCAATCATGATTATGTTCATTTGTAATATGACCATCATGATTAGTTGAATTTGTCTATTTAAAAGTCATGTTGCTAATCAATATATGATTGTGATGTTAACACTCATGAACATGGCCATTAATAATGTGATGATGATGTTTGGTCAAATAAGGGCTATCAAAAAACAACATCATTCATTAAGTATGAGTGACATCATTCTTCAAGTTAGCACGCTCAAACATCATTTTAATATCATCAATTTATTGGCATTAATTTTTGGCACAAACACGCTTAATACAACTAAGTTATTAATTGGAAATGAACGTTGACACATCGCTTGCCAAAGAAAAATTGTTAAAGCATATCAGATTAAAATCAAACATCCAACAGAAACAATTGTGAAAGGGATTAATGAATAAAATACTAAAACCGCGCGGCACATACGATCTTTTTCAAACAAAATATTGAGAAGTTGAATATTTGTATGCTTGTTTCACAAAAATTGCGATCCTTAATAACTTTCAACCAATTGAAACGCCAATTTTTGAAGACAAAACTTTATTTACACGTTCGCTTGAACAATGATCAGAAATTGTTAATAAAGAACTTTATGAATTTCAAGATCGATCGCAACGTCATTTAGCGCTGCGACCAGAAGGTACAGCTGGCGTTATCAGAGCTTTTATTGAAAATCAATGAGCAACTAAATTACCATTACCGATTAAATTATTTTATCAAGGCAATATGTTTCGTTATGAACGACCGCAAGCGGAACGAAAACGATCATTTAAACAATGAGGTGTGGAAGTAATTGGTGCTCATGCGCCATCAGTAGATATTCAAATTATCATGATGGCTTATCAAATGCTAACGAAACTTGGTTTAAAAAATATTAAAATATTAATTAATTCTTTAGGATCAAAATCATCAATCGCCGCCTATTTGCAATCACCATCATTTCAAGCTATGATTGCTAGCACGACATGATGTGACAGTTGTGAACAGAAAAAAACCTTTCATAATAATATCAAAATTATGTTAACCATGTTAGATTGTAAAACGTGTCAACATCACTTTACAAAACTACCCAATCTATATCAGAATTTATCAGACATTGAAAAGCAACATTTACAAGAAGTTGCAACACAATTAACATTAAATAATATTCCATACGAAATTGATTTTAAATTAGTAAGAGGATTGAATTACTACACAAGCATTATTTTTGAAATAGTTAGTTTACATGACAACATGACTAAAGCAACTTTAGTTGGTGGAGGAAGATATGATGATTTAACTAAATTATTAGGTGGCACATCATTACCGGCATGTGGTTTTGCAATTGGCATTGAAAGAATGTTAATTGCTTTAACATTAGAAAATATTACATTACCAATTCCATATCATGATTATCAAAAAATCATGGTATTTATTGATAATATAGTTGATAATGAATATCAATTGTGTATTAATTGATTACAAGCATTAAGTTTAATAACCATTCATCATCAAGCAGCTAATTTAGATAATTTTTTAAAATTAGCATACCAACAGGCAGTTGATTGAGTAATGATTAGAGAAAATGAATGATCTTTAAAACATAAAATTGAAATAAGACATTTAACAACTGATCAAGTAATGCATGTTGATTTTAATCAACCAGCAATTAATCAATTTTTTAAAAATTATCAGCACCACCATGATTAAAAACTTTACTAATTGCATCAATAAAATCACAATTCAGCAAATAGGTAAATCAGTATCCATTAGCGGTTGAGTTACTAAAATCAGAAAATTGTCACACATGACTTTTATGTTATTACGAGATTCTAAAACCAGTATCCAATTATTAATTTTCAAAAATAATCATGAAATATATGAACTTGCTAAACAAATCACGATGGAAAGTGTAATTGAAATTGAAGGAATTGTGCAGTTAAAACAACCGATTAATCAACAACAAATTGAAATTGTTGTTACTAAATTAACATTAATAAGTATTGCTAAACCGTTACCTTTTTCATTAACTGAACACGTTTTAGAAGATACCAAACTCACTTATCGTTATTTAGATTTACGAACCAAAACTAGTCAAAAAAAAATCATCATCAGATCAAAAACAATTTCATTAATTCGTAAATGATTAGAAAAACAATCATTTATAGAAATAGAAACCCCAATTTTAAGCAAATCATCACCTGAAGGAGCCCAAGAATTTTTAGTAGCTTCACAATTACATGAACATCAATTTTTTGCACTTGCACAATCACCACAATTATATAAACAAATTTTAATGATCAGTGGTTTTGAAAAATATTATCAAATTGCGCGATGTTTTCGAGAAGAAGCTTTAAGAAGTGATCGACAACTTGAATTTACACAATTGGATATAGAAATGGCGTTTGCTAACCAAACTACCATTATGAAAATGATTGAACAATTAATGATCACTATCTTATGAAAAATTAAAAAAACAACCATCACATCTTTTCTAACCATTGATTATCTTGATGCTATGAATCATTATGGAACCGATGCTCCTGATCTTCGATATGAATTGTTATTACAAGATCTTTCTCATATTTTTAACACAACCACGAAATGTTTATTTGTTGCTGATCAGTTAATCAACCAACGGCAAGCTAATAATTTAATTAATACCGTTTTTAATCAATACCGTGTTAAAAATTTTTGATTTTTTTCATCAACAACAACAACATATCCTTGACATAGCGACATTATGAAAAAAATCATGAACATTGTTAACGTTAACAAACATAACACATGAAGTTGTTTTGTAGTTAGTGATGTTTGAAAAACAACTTGTACTAGTTTAGGTCAAATGCGTAAAAAAATCGCCAATAAATATAAATTACCTTATCAAACAAAATATTGTTTTGTGTGAGTTATCAATTGACCGGCATTTGAATTTAACGAACAAGCTCAAAAAATAATCAGTTTACATCATCCGTTTGCTAGATTTCATGAATCACCAAACTGAGAAACTGACTGACAGAACATTACATCAACATCATACGATCTCATACTTAATGGATATGAATTAGGTGGGGGTAGCGAAAGAATCATTGATGCTCAAGCGCAAGCTAAAGTTTTTAAACTTTTAGCTTTATCGGAATTACAAATTAAACATCAATTTTCATGATTTTTAGAAGCTTTAAGTTACGGAACCCCACCTCATGCTGGCATAGCATTAGGTATCGACCGTTTAATGATGATTTTAACAAATTCTCAAACAATTCGAGATGTGATTTCATTTCCTAAAAATACCAAGGGGAGTTGTCTTATGACACAATCACCTTCTTATTTAACAGAAGATTAATAATCATGTTTTTTTGTAAAAAAAACATGATTATGAATTTATAAACTCAATTCATTTATCAAAACAAACTAAATGAAGTTGTAAATTATTTTGTAATTTAGTAATTAATGTTAAAAACAATGAATTATATTGATCAAGGTTATAACGATAATTAGCGACATTAATAAAAAAAATATATAAATAAGTGATTCAATAATTAACAATCATTATTTCATGCTTATTTAAATTAAATAAGGCACATCATTTGTTAGTTCATCATGTTCTTAATTGAGGCTGGGTTTCAGTTTTAAAATAAATAGTTTCGGCAATAAAAGATGCTATATCATATAAATGATCGTTTAAACTACAAAACTCATAATCAATTAAATATCATTGATCATCGTCAAACAAGATATTGTTTGTAAAAAGATCATTGTGAGAAACTACTCATTTTTTCACTTCATATGTATTAAAAAATGAAAAAACAAAATCTTGCACGCGATTCATTGCAAGAGTGTTAAAAAAAAATTGATTACTATAATTTTGTAAATTTAAAATTTCTCATTTTCAATCAAATTTAGTTAAGTTTAAATTAAGATTATGTAATTGATTAATAATTTGGTGCATGGTGAATAACAAACGATCAGTTAATGGCAGACAACCACCATTAATTGCGTTAGGTTTAAAATAAGTTACGATACAATATAAATCCTCACGATTGATGGTTTTAATTGTTTTTAAAAATCAATTAACATTGTTTTGATTTAAAAAATCAATTAAAAGCGCTTCATTATCAGCTTTACGATAGATTATTTGGCGAGCATCACTATATTTGATAAAATAATGATGATCAACAATCATAATTGAATTAGTAATATTACCAATTTGCGTTTTTTTAAATAACATTTATTTATATTTTAAAATAATATATTTAATATATGTCAAAATAATATTAAAAGTAAAAGGATCTATAACAATATGAAACAACCCCAAGGATATATTCACATTTATAAAGGTGAAGGGAAAGGTAAAACTAGCATTTTAAATGGTTCGATTGTGCGAGCTTTAGGGCGAGATTGACATGTTAAATATATTAGATTTTTAAAAAATACCCCAAGCGGTGAATTATTATTTTTTCAAAAATATCACATTCACAATCTTGAAATCATCAACACTTATCATTTCTCAATTAAATTTGTTTGAGAAATGAATGACGCTGAAAAAAATAAATTCAAAGAAGAAACCCAACACGGTTTTGAACAAATGAAAGTATTGTTACAAGATGATACAGTTGATTATGTGTTAGCTGACGAAATATTAGGTGCCATTGAAAATGGTTTTCTTGACGAACAGGAAGTGATTGCAAGTTTAAAAAATAAAAAACCACACATTGAAGTTGCCTTAAGCGGTCGTTATTGTTCTGATAAATTAATGGCGGTGGCTGATTTAGTTAGCGAAATCATACCTAACAAACATTATTTTGACAAAAAAGTCTATGCGCGTGAAGGCGTTGAATATTAATCACAACCTTCGTTACTGTTCAATTGCATGATTTATTAATTTAATTTACGAAAGTGGTTGCTTTTTTAAGTCATCAATCAATACTAACGTTTGCGTGGTTAAATTAATAATGCTTAACACTAAATCTAATAAATAACGGGGATTTTGTTTAACACTGTCAAGTTGGTTGGGATCATTTATAATCCCCGTTTTTTTATCAATTGAAATTTGATAACATGAAACAATTCATTTGATTGGTGATCGTCCAAAAACTTGATAGTCATTAATGTTAGATGGCAAATTAGTAATGGTAATATAATCATTAAAGATTAAAGTGTTAGTTGCTTGGTCATATTTCATTTTGGTAACTTTATAAAGATCGGATGCTTCACATTTAATAATGACATTGACTGTTTTATTTGGAGCAATAGTTTCAAAATTAAGGTGAAGATGAGCTAATTGACGGCCAATGTTAATAATCGTTAATCAGCTAGTTTTGGTACTAGTTCAAATTAAATTGGGATAATCGGTGATTAAATTATTTTGGTATTGTGATTGATATGTAGGATGATGGAGTAAACCATATAAGTAATCAAAAATTTCTTTAGTAGTGATCGTTGAATCATTGTATAATGTTCGAGCTTCTTGAAGCACATGATCATTAATAGCGTTAAGAGTGGTAACGGTTCCGTCGGGATTTGTTTGATAGGTATGTTCAGGAAAACATGCACCAAAAGCAAATAATTGGTTGGTAATAAAAACTGATCATGGTGTTTTTGGATCATCAGGATCGGGCGTGGGAATAATAATTGCGCGGTTTGTGAATGGTTTGGATAAAAAAAGTTGGTGTTGTTTGCTTGGAATATCAATTAATGATGAGTCAAAATAAACTGAACGATTGATGAAAGGACGATATTGACACTTAAATATTTTTAGATCATCATAAACAATTGGTAAATTATTTTGTAATTTATTTAATAAATCCTTACTTCAACTAATACGAGTTATATCACTGATAACAGGTAATGGTCTAACTTTATTTTTGATTGGTTTGGCTAAACGTAATCGTTCAGCTTCATAAAAATTAATGGTGGTTTGAACATTGCTTTGTAAAGCTAATTTATCAAAAATGCTAATTCAATTAGCACGTCTTGAAACAAAATATCATGAGTTGATGTTAAAAACATTTGGTAAGGTATTATTAGGTCGAAACGGTAACGAATTGGTAGGTCATGTAATAGTTTGATCAACTCAATCACCATTAATATCGGGGGTAATGATAGTTCATGGAATTATTGAATTAGTAACATTTTGAAAATTGTTTAAAAGATCTAATTTAGCTTGCCGAGTTAAGTAATCATCAACCGCATAATAATAAATGGTGGCGGGTGGATGATTTAAGATAGGGGTTTTAATTAACAATACAATGACGGTTGATGTTTGTGAACTAGCACGATTAGATGTGGGCGCTTCTTCGAAGCTTAGTAATTCAGAATTTGTTAATACATTGTCGCGTAAGTTAATTACATAAATAGTGGTGTATTCTTGTACAATTGATTTTCTAAATCCTACACCACTAACACTTGTTAATCAATCACTATCAGTTATAAATGATACTATACCGCCACCTTCAGGATGTAATCGATCAGTACTTCAACGAAAAGCTTTGTAATAACTATCGTATAATGAAAAATTATTTTTTGTTGTTGATTGAGCGACATAAGTTTCGCTAATACGGTGATTTAAATTTTTATAAACAATCGTTTGATGTTGATCATTGATTGATGTTTGTTTGATAAGGAGAGGATTGCCAATGATGATGGTAATTGGTGGTTTATTGACATTAATATGATTAGCTTTTTTATAATAGATTTTGTGAAAATGATCTCAATCGTGGTAATTTGCTTCAGTAGCTTGCAACGGATCAAGAAAACGCATGCCTCAAAAGTTAGTTCATGCATCACTAGCGCTAGAATTTACATCATGAAAACTATTGATAATGTTAATTAAAGCAACATAATAAGCTAATAAGGTGACTGCATTGGCATAAATTTCATTTTGATATTTATATAATATACAAGCTGGATCGATTAAATTGTTTGCTAACAAACTCACAATAAAACTGCCGTTATCAGCGAATGGATTAATAATATACACACCATGATCATTGATGGTGGTGTTTGAAAAATGAATCGGTAATAAATTAACAACTGATGTTACAATAAAATCAACAAGAGGTGGGGGCGTGCAAGCAAAACCTAATGTTGCAAATTCTTTAGGAAACACAATTTTGAAAAATCTATTATAAATATCGGTCATTAATAATTGTTTGTCATCATTGGTAACAATGTTTTGGATTTTTAATTTAATTGATTGGTAAAATTCAGCAAGATGTTGTTGATCGTTATGGCTAGTGGATAATTGATTTAAAACTGAATCTAGATGAGTATTAATTAGATTGTCTTGAGGTTGATTATTTTTAAAGAACATTTTGAAAATTGGTCACATTATCGCGTGCTGAGCAATCATTTCAATGAATGTTGAGAGTGATAAATGATTGTTAATATTTTTCAACGATTCATAATATTGATGAAATGCATTACAAAAGTTATTATCAATCTCAAGCGCATTAATAATTTGTTGTTGTTTTGACTTATAAATTTTATTAATTTCGCTATCTCATTGTAATCAAAACATTTGTTGATGAGGTATAATTTTAGCTTTAATTAAATTACGTAAATGCTCAACGTTGTCATTAATGATGCCTTGCTCATTAATATTATTAATTTCAACTTGATCATTATGAATGCGCCCAATGATTAATCGATTATGTTTATTGTATTTGCCAGCATTATATGTTAATTTACTAATTTCCTCATCAAACGATGCATCATGGGCAAGTAACGCATTAATGACGTTTCAAATAATTTGATATTCAGGGTAATTTTTAGTAAACAAATCATCATTAGTAATTTTATTATTAGTTATTACGGGCAAAATAATATAGCCAAATTTTTTACCTGGAAAATTACGCATCACTCGGCCAATTGATTGCACAATGTTAATTTTAGAGCTTTGCGCTGATAAAAACATTACCGCATCTAATGCTGGTACATCAACACCTTCATTAAGACAACGCACATTGGTTAATACGCGTGCTTGAAGAGGATTTATATCAGCAGTTTCTAATCATAATAATAATTCATCACGTGCTGTAGTATGCATTGTGCCATCCATATGTTGCGCGCTGACTACATATGCTTGGGGATTTTTTAATCTTTCATATTCGTAGGTTTTGTTTAATAACGTGGTAATATCTTTGGAATCATGAATGTTGCCACAAAATGCTACCGCACGTTGCATCGGATCGATGCCAATATCTTCATTAGCTATATCATGATCAATAATGGTCTTTTTTAAAGCATTAATACAACCTAATAATTTAATAATGTTTTTTTGATGATTATCAACCTTACTTACTAAAAATGATTTATTTTGTCATAAAAAATTAATGATTGATTGATCAAGATCTTTTTCATCAATCGCTAAAATCATTAACTTATAATTAGTTAATAAATCTTGTGCCACTGCATTGCCAAACGATAATCGATAAATTTCATGTCCATAATTTGTTTCATCATCCATTGATATGTAAGTGGCGTTTTTTAAATCTAATTTTGTTTTTAAGGTATCATGATAAATTAATGGCGTAGCAGTCATATATAATCTTTTTTTACCATTAATGTATTTTTGTTGATGAACTTTTATAAAGTGTGATTCATCTTCCTGATCAGACAACTTAACTCCGGTAGTACGATGCGCTTCATCACAAATGATTAAATCAAATGCTTTGATTTGATATTTTTTTTGTACATTAGCAACGACATCAATTGATTGATACGTTGAAAATACCACCGTCATACCTGGTTTTGATAAACAAGTCATGAGATTTTTACTAATTTGATCAACATCAGTAGTAGCTGGTCATGGTAATTCAGTAATATCATAGTTTAATTCATCATCATGTTTATTTCGTGAAGCGGTTGGGTCAGAACAAATTCACACAAAGTTCATTGGTGTTTTTTTATGATGATGTCATTCTAAAAATAATTGACGTAATAAAGCAATACTTGGTACTAAACATAATACAAAACCATTAGCGCCGGTTTCATGTTCAGCAATGCGTAATGCGGTAAATGTTTTGCCAGTACCACACGCCATAATCAACTTACCACGATCATTAGTTTTAAAATATTCATGAACCGCATCTAAAGCATCTTGTTGATGAGGTCGTAATTCATAAGGTGTAATAAGTACCTTAGAACCTATCACACCTTTGCTTAATAATATTCAATCAACACCCGCTTTTTCTAAATCTGATAATTGAATTGTTTTAACATCAGGTAAACGATTTTTAAAAGCATTAACGGCATGCGATGATCAGTTATTGGTTGTTGAAACAAACACACATAATTTAAACGAACATTGGTTTTGTTGATCGTCGATTCAAGTTTTTCCAGAAGTTGCTAAAAATGAATCAACCGCAGCTTTATCAATTACTGTTTCAGCAGCTTGACATTTACATTGCACCGCTCAATAATCACCTTTAGTTGTTATAGCTACTAAATCAATCCCAATATCATGACCACCAAATTGTGCTTTATATGGTCACTCATTTCATAATCAAACTTCGGATACTTGATCGTTATCAAAATATTGATATGAAAGTAAAAATCGTCTGATTAAATGTTCAAAGCGATTACCAACATCAGTGTTAGAACGTGCTATAGCACGATATTGTTCGATAATTTGATTAAAATTTGCCATTAATAATTAAAATCCAATAATTAACATTATATCGCAACATGACATGTTATTTTCATGAAAATATTTAATCATCGTCTAAAAAGATTAATCATATCATGCATTTTATCTTCTATAATCTAAATAAACTTCGATGATGCTTGGCTTTAATTAAAAATAAATTGACAAAATTGTTTAATATATTAAAAAAAAAATCAACAAATTTAATATTAAATTTGTTGATTTTTTATTATGAAAGTTCTTGTTTAGTCAATTCATCAATCAATGTTAACGTTTGCATGGTTAAATTAATAATACTTAACACTAAATCTAATAAATAGCGTGGATTTTGTTGAACGCTATCAAGTTGGTTCGGATCATTTATAATACCAGTGATTTTATCGGTTGACATTTGATAACATGACGTAATTCATTTAATTGGTGATCGTCCAAAAACTTGATAGTCATTAATGTTAGATGGCAGATCAGTAATGGTAATATAATTATTAAAGATTAAAGTGTTAGTTGATTGATCATATTTCATTTTTGTAACACGATAAGAAGGTGCTACGCCCTCTTGAATAACCACTTTAGCAATTTTAGTTGGAGCAAGCGTTACAAAGTTAAGATGCAGGTCAGCTAATTGACGGCCAATATTGCTGATAGTTCATCACATTGTTTTATTAACGACTCAAATTAAGTTTGGGTAACCTTTTTTTAAATTATTTTGATATTGTGTTTGATAGGTGGGGTGATGTAATAAACCATATAAGTAATCAAAAATTGCTTTAGTAGTTATAGTTGAATCATTATATAATAATTGAGCTTTGTGAAGAACATTATCATTAATTGCATTTAAGGTGGTAATGGTTCCGTCTTGGTTAGTTTGATAAGTGTGTTCAGGAAAACATACCGAACCTAAACCAAATAATTGATTAGTTATGAAAGGTGATCAAGCATGTTTTGAACCAGGCGTTGGAACAATAATTGCGCGGTTAGTAAGTGATTTTGTTAAAAATAATTGTCTTTGATAGCTTGGTCCATCAATTAATGATGAATCAAAATAAACATTGCTTATTATAAAAGGACAATATTGACATTTAAAAATCTGCGATTCATCATAAATAAGGATTTTATTGGATGATAATTTGTTTAATAAAGAGTGAGTTCAACTGATTTGAGTTAAATTAGTTTTGAATAATAATGGTTTTGTTTTTGATTTAATAGCATCTTGTAAACGTAATCTTTCTGATTCATAAAAATTAATAGTAATTTGAATATTTTTTTGTAACATAAATTTATCAAAATTAACAACTCAAATATCGCGTCTCGCTATAAAAGATCATGAGGCTGTAGTAAATACATTTGCTTTTGGATAATTTCGTAATGGAAATGAATTGGTAGGTCAAGAAATGGTCTTATCAAATCAATCACCATGAATATCAGGCGTAATAGTGGTTCATGGAATTGTAAAATTGGTAATAGTTTGATAATCGTTTAAAATTTTAAATTTGGCTTTACGATTTAAGTAATTTTTTACTGCGTAATATTTAATAGTTGCTGATTGATTAGTTACAGTGGGAGATTTAATTAAGAATAAAATAGTTACTGAAACTCTTGAGCTAGAACCAAATACTCCTTCACCTTCTTGTTTTTGGAATTCTCCAAATGTTAATGCATTGCCCCGTAAGTTAATTACATAAATCGTTGCAAATTCTTGCGCAATTGATTTTCTAAATCCGGAACCACTAACACTCGTTAATCAGCCACCATTAGTAACAAAACTTATAATCCCCCCCAACAGGGTGAAGACGATCCGTACTTCAACGAAAAGCTTTGTAATAACTATCGTATTGAGTAACATTACGTGATGAA
Organism: Spiroplasmataceae bacterium; assembly: GCA_043756005.1. Taxonomy (GTDB): domain Bacteria; phylum Bacillota_I; class Bacilli_A; order Mycoplasmatales; family JAYUTB01; genus JAYUTB01. Next base: position 155,186 of record JAYUTB010000001.1, read on the forward strand.
GATAAATTAACGTAAGTATCGGAAATTCGTTTGTGAAGTTCAGGATAAATTGTGTTTTGATTTTGATCATTTACTGAAGGCTGTTTTGCTGAATAAGGTGGATTACCAATCATAATGGTAATTGGTGGTTTTTTAAGGTTAATATTAATATCGTTGTTATAATAAGTTTTATGAAAATGATCTCAATCATGGTAATTTGCTTCAGTAGCTTGAAACGTATCAAGAAAGTGTATATTATGAAAGTTAGTATAGGCTCCGCCAGCACCAGGCACTTTTAAATCATGAAAACTATTAATAATATTAATTAAAGCAACATAATAAGCTAATAAAGTTATTTCGTTTGCATAGATTTCATGCTGGTATTTATGTAATAAATGTTCCGGTTGAATTAAGTTGTTGGTTAATAAGCGCACAATAAAACTTCCCGTACCAGTAAAGGGATCAATAATATACACGCCATGATCATTTATCGTGGTATTTTGAAAATGAATTGGTAATAAATCAGCCACTGATTTGACAATAAAATCAACAATTGGGGTTGGTGTATAAACAATGCCTAATTTGGCAACTTCTTTCGGAAAAGCAATTTTGAAAAATTTATCATAAATATCAATAATTAAGGCTTGTTTACCAACTGTTGTATCGATATTCTCAGTTTTTGATTTGATTGATTTATAAAATTCATCTAATTTTTGTTGATCTTTCACGCTAGTAGCAGTGTTTAATTGCTTTAAAACTAAATTTAAATTAGTATTGACTCAGTTATCTTGCGCAACATCATTGGCAAATAATGCTTTAAACACTGGTTGCATGACTACGTGTTGCGCAATCATTTCCGTAAATGCTGAAGTTGATAAATGTTCATTAATTGTTTTAAATAATTGATAACTCTTATTAAATGTCTGATAAAAGTTATTGTCTTTACGTAAAGTAATATTAATTTGGTATTTTTGTGATTCATAAACTTTATTAATTTCATTAACTCAACGTAATCAAAACAGTTGTTGATGCGTAATTGTTTTAGCTTTAATTAAATCACGAAAATCTTCAATATAATTATTAATTGATCCTTGATCATCAACTTGATTGATTTTAATACCGTCAGCTTGCACTTGGCCAATTACTAAACGATCATCTTTATTATATTTGCCGGAATTATATGTTAATTTACTAATTTCATTATCAAATGATGCATCATGGGCAAGTAACGCATTAATCACACTTCATACAATTTTATATTCGGGATAATTTTTAGTAAAAATTATATCTCCGGATGCTGAATCACTTGCGGTTTGATTATTAATTACTACCGGAATAATAATATAGCCACATTTTTTGCCTGGTGATTTACGCATGACACGGCCAATTGATTGCACAATATCAATTTTAGAACTCCGCGCTGATAAAAATAATACCGCATCTAAAGCTGGGACATCAATACCTTCATTAAGACACCGCACATTGGTTAATACACGCGCTTCTTGTTGGTCATGATCAGTTTTTAATCAATCTAATAATTGATCACGTTTAATAGTTGACATTGTCCCATCCAAATGTTTAGCACTTACAAGATATGTTCCCGCATGATTTTTAAGATTATAGTCACGAATTTCATTAAATAATTTGGTAATTTCTTCGGAATCTTTAATAGTATTACAAAACGCCACAGCAAATTGCATTGGATCAGTACCCATATCCGCTTTAGCTTCATCATTATCAACAATCACTTTTTTTAAAGCATTAATACACCCTAATAATTTAATACTATTTCGTTTCTTATTTTCTCAGGTTTCTTTACTAGTTAGTAACGTTAATGATGTTAATAAATGTTTAAGGGTGGCTCGATCAACGTCATGTTCATTAAAAGTTAACAACATTAATTTATAATTAGTTAATAAACCATTTGCTACGGCATTGCCAAACGATAATCGATAAATATCAGTACCATAATTAACTTCATTATCCATTGAGATATAAGTAACATTTTTTAAATCTAACTTTGTTTTTAAGTTATCATGATAAATTAATGGCGTAGCAGTCATGTATAGTCGTTTAGTACCTTGAATATAATCCTGATTATGAACTTTTTGAAAATAAGATTCATCCTCTTGATCAGCTAATGTCACGCCGGTTGTACGATGGGCTTCATCACAAATGATTAAATCAAATGGTTTGGTAATAATAGCTTGTAACTTATTAACCACCGCAATTGATTGATACGTTGAAAATACCACGGTCATGGCTGGTTTTGATAAACAGATTGTGACATTATCAACAATTTGTTGCACATCAGTAGTCGCTGGTCATGGTAAATCACTTCGATCAAAAGCTATTTTTTCAAAACGCTTATTAATTCGTGAAGCATTTGGATCAGAACAAATTCACACAAAATTAATTGGAATGGTTTTTTGATCACGTCATTCTATAAATACTTGGCGTAATAAAGAAATACTGGGTACTAAGAATAATACAAACCCGTTGGCACCAGTTTCATGTTCAGCAATGCGTAATGCAGTAAATGTTTTACCAGTCCCACAAGCCATAATTAACTTACCACGATCATTAGTTTGAAAATATTCATGAACGGCATCTAATGCCGCTTGTTGATGATCTCATAATGGATATTTAGTCATGAATACATGATCATCATCATCAAGATCATTTAACGCTTGTCAATCAATTGGAGCATTTTCTAAATCTGCTAATTTAATTTGAAAAACATCAATAGTACGATTTTGAAAGACCATCTCCGCGTTAGTGGATCAGTTATTAGTCGTCGCCACAAACACACATAATTTAAATGAACAAGTTTGTTGTTGATCATCGATTCATTTTTTGCCTGCCGTGGCTAAAAATGAATCAACATCGGTTTTATTAATTCATGAATCAGCGGCTTGACATTTACATTGAATCGCTCAATAACCACCTTCGGTAGTTACAGCGACTAAATCAATCCCCGTATCTTGATTACCAAATTGTGATTTATAAGATCAATCTTTTCATAATCAAACTTTGTCTACTTTATCATTACCATAAACTTGGTATGCAAGTAAATATTTTTTAATTAAATTTTCAAAACGAGCACCAACGTCTCGCTTGGAAAGACCTTCTTTACGATATTGCTCAATAACTTGATTAAAATTTGCCATAGTTAATTAAAAGTAATCATCTAACATTATAACTAAATAATAAAATGTTATGAACATAAAGGTGGTTTAATTATTTTTGTTGTCGAGATAAATTGAAAAAATGAATTAATTAAATTTGTTTATTTAGATAATTAGAATAATAATTGGGTTCAATGAAAGATTCTTTATTAACAAAAAAAAATAAATAATTTAATTAAAACTAACATAAATTAATCGATCTGTAAAAAATATTTATTAAATAATGTTAATTTTTAAATTTAAGATTTGTTATTTATCTTTAAAAGATAATTTAAAAACACAAACTTATGTTTTTTGATAGCTTTTAATTTGATTGATTAGATGTAGAAATTAATTTAAAGTTTTTAGAACTTAGTTTATTCAACTCTTGTTGTTTATTTATATAATTTGATTTTAGTGATTCTAATGATTTTTTGTCATTAGCTAATGTTTTTTCTTTCGCTGGTTTTTCTGCTTCAGAAGCTTTTGTTAATGCATCTTGGGCTGAATTAACTTTGATTTGTTGATCTTTAAAAGAAGAAAAGATATTTTTCAATTCATCAAATGTTTGTTGGAATTTATCAGAAACAACTTTCATAAAATCATCATATTCATCTTTTGCTTTAAATGCAAACGATTTAAGTCCATCATGAAATTTTGATAATTTATCATCAACTGTTTTTTGTTTCGCTGGTTTTTCTGCTTCAGAAACTTTTGTTAATGAATCTTGGGCTGAATTAACATCATCTATGTTTTGTTTGATAGTTGATCAATTTTTGAATAAATCTGAAAATGATGTTTTTGAATCTTGTAAAGTTTTGTGTTTTGAAATTGATTCATCCAATTTTTTTTGGGCTTCATCAGCTGCTTTTTGTTTGGTTAGTTTATCTGCTTCAGACGCTTTTTTTAATTCGTCTTGTGCTAAATTAACATCATCTACGTTTTGTTTGATAGTTGATCAATTTTTGAATAAATCTGAAAATAATGTTTTTGAATTTTGTAAAGTTTGTAATACTGAAATTGATGTATTCAATGTTGTTTGGGCTTCATCAACTGCTTTTTGTTTGGCTAGTTTATCTGCTTCAGACGCTTTTTTTAATTCGTCTTGTGCTGTTAATAATTTTTGAAAATTATTTATTACAGTATAAAATTCTTTTTTTGCATTAGTTGCATTATTTTCCATTATTTTGTCACTTAAAAGTTCATAATAATTAACTTTAAAATATGCTTTATCTTTTATAAGAATTAAATGATGTTTGTCTGGTGCAGCAGTATCATTTGTGATGTTTACTTCAACTTTGAAATCACTATATTTAAGAATTTGTGGATTTATTGAAAATTTATAATTTTTCTGGTAATCATCTGTGTTTCAAAAATGAACAATATTATTAGCAATAATATTTTCTATGTTAGTTTTTAAATCGGAATCATTTAAATTTTTTTCTTAGTCTTGTATTAAAGTTTTAAAATCTTTTATAGCTTCATCTGATGTTAATGTTATATGACCTCAACAATCTTTCGCTGACGTTAAAGTAATTGCTGCCGGCATTGACAATAACCCAAATAAAACTACTTTATTTAAGTTTGCATATTTTAATAATTTGTTCATATATAATCTTTTTTTAAA
>JAYUTB010000002.1:0-6463 GCA_043756005.1 Spiroplasmataceae bacterium
ATTCCATTAACAACTGCATTCACAGCATTAGAAAATCATTATAATTCATCAACCACATTAAAAACTGCCAAGTTATCAGATTTTACTTCTTTAAAGCAAGCCCATGAAGCATTAAAAAATACTTTATCAACAGAAGAACAAGCAACAAAAACATCAATTTTCAAAAAACATCAGACAACAATCATTGCATCAGCTAGTGCAATAGCAATTGCTTTAATAACTGCATTAATTTTAATCATTAAAAAACGTAAAAAATAATTAATCAGCTAAGTTGTAACAAACCAACTATATTAAATATAATAAATCATGGTTGGTTTGTTAAATAAGATATGAATCATAATTTAAAAACATTAGATCAGCTTTTCAATATTTTAATATTAGGTAAAGGCGGACGTGAACATGCGTTAGCTTTAAAATTTCGAGAATCAATACTGGTTAATAAAATTTATGTATTACCTGGTAATGGTGGCATTAAAGATGCTGAAGTGGTGCACCATATTAATGATGATGATTTTGAAGCAATTAAAGATTTTGTAATTACTAACGATATTCATTTAACAATTGTTGGTGCGGAAATATATTTAGCCAATGGGATTGTCGATTATTTTAAAAAACATGATTTATTAATTTTTGGTCCTGATCAAAGAGCTAGTCAATTAGAAACTTCGAAATGGTTTGCGAAACAATTAATGAACCAATGCCATATTCCAACCGCTGATTATCAAAGATTTGATAATTATGAAATGGTTGCCTCATTTTTAAATGAGGCAACCTATCCTTTAGTGATTAAATATGATGGATTAGCTGCTGGTAAAGGGGTATCGATTGTTCATCATCAAGCTAAAGCTAAAGCAATTGTTAATGATATCTTTAATAATTTAATCTATGGTTCAGATCCGTCAGTATTAATTGAAGAATGTTTATTTGGTTGAGAATTTACCGTTATTTCATTAGTTAAGCATAAAACTTTTTATTCAATGATTCCGGTGCAAGATTATAAACGAAGTCATGATGGTCATTTAGGAGAAAATACTGGTGGTATGGGTTGTTATGGACCAGTGCCCCACGTCACACCGGAAATGTTAAAGTTTGTTGATGAGCAAGTAATTACCCCTATTTTAGAAGGGTTACATAATCAAGGACTTGAATATTTTGGTTTTTTATATACGAGTTTAATGGTACTTGAAGATCAAACAATTAAAGTAATTGAATTTAATGTTCGCTTCGGGGATCCCGAAGCGGAAGTGTTATTATCGTTGTTAAAGAATGATTTGATGTTAACCTTGTGAGATTTATGAAACGATCGACCCATTACGTTAGCTTGAAAACCAATGTTTGCGTTAGGTGTGTCGATCGTTGCTAAAGGTTATCCGTTATCATATCCAACTTTAATACCTATTAAAGGATTACATAAAGTGAACATTACGGTGTTTCACATGGCAACTGTTAAAAAAAATCAGCAATGATTTAGTGCTGGTGGACGAGTTTTATTTTTTTTAACAGTTGCTAAAACCATCGCGCAAGCGCGAACAATTATCTACCAAGAGATCGATAAAATCGATCAGACATGTTTTCATTTTCGAAAAGATATTGGTATAATATAGCGATATATGTTGTTTCATTCAATTCTGTTAAGTTCTAAAAAAATCTCTGATAAGTTTTATATTTGTACGTTGTTAAGTCCGACAATTGTGGAAGCTTTTACACCGCTATCTTCTTTAAAAATTACATTAGCGGAAGATGGCTTTGAAGCAAGTTATTTTTCAATTTTTGATGTTAAACCAACTGAAGATGTTTATGAAATACTTGTGGAACATAAAAATCAATTTACAGAAAAATTAATTAATTTACCAGTCGGGTCAGTCATTTATTCAGGCGCTCCACAACATTTTAATCAATTTGAATGATTTTCACAAGAGCATAAATTAATTATTGCGACTGGTTCAGGTTTAAGTATTTTTTATCATGTTTTACAAAAAGATATTGGTATAAATAAAACGTGAATTATATATGCCGCAGATGATCTTGCATTAGACAATATTATTAATTATTTTAAAACACCTTATAATCAAACGCAAATTATCACGCATTATTATCAAGATGTTGGTAATTATATTGCTGATTTAGTTACCATCGCGATTGATGTTATTAAGCAACATGCTATTACACGGGTATTATTATGCACAATGGATGATAAAATCTTTATTAATGCTTTTAAACATTTATCAGTGATTATTAATCAATAATTAATCATAGCATGATCAATAAAGCTGATATTACAACCATCTATATTTCTATCCCGATTTTTTATCCTTCGGGATCATTACATTTAGGTCATGCCTTAACAAGTACCATGGCTGATGTGACAGCACGATGGTGCAAGTTGTTAGGATATACAGTGTATTTTACCGCCGGTGTTGACGAACACGGCGGTAAAATAGCCAAAAAAGCATTATCACAACAGATGTCGCCAGTTGATTATGTTGCGATGATGGCCGATCATTTTAAGCTTTTTTTTAAACAACTTAATATTAATTATGATCATTTTACCCGAACTACTGATCAAACACACGTTAATGTAGTTAATGATGTCATTACGCAATTTTTAAAACACGATTATTTTTATAAAGGTATATATGAAGGTAATTATTGCGTTACTTGTGAAGAATTTTTAGTTAATCAACAAATTAATCATTACTTACCAGTTAAACAATGTATGACTTGTTTAAGTGACATTAGTTGATCAACTAATGTCACTTATTTTTGAAAATTAACTAAAGTAATGCAAACGGCAATTAGTAATCTTTATCAAACCGATCAGCTTGTGACGCCTTCAGTGATTAATTATTTAAATAAAACTTTTTTAGAGCCTGGGTTGAATGATTTATCAATTACGAGAACTAATCTAATCTGAGGGATTCCTTTTGTAGCAAATCCGCAGCATATGGTTTATGTTTGATTTGATGCTTTATTAAATTACTTAACTGCTGTTAAATATAACACTGACCAAGTATTTTTTGATAAACATTGACAAAATGAGCAAACTTATGTCATTCAATTTGTTGGCAAAGATATTGTGAGATTTCATGCTATTTATTGATTGATGATGTTACAACAATTACATTTAAAATTACCTAACAAAATTATTACGCACGGGTGAATAACCACTAATCAGGTTAAAATGTCAAAATCAGTTGGTAATGTGATTGATCCAATATTATTAATTAACAAATATTCGAGTGATGCGTTACGTTTTTATTTAGTATATAAATATCATGGTATTAATGATTTTCAATATCAGCATGATGATTTTGTTACAATTTATAATAATTGTTTAGCTAATAATTATGGTAATTTATTTTCACGTATTTTTACAATGTTATCAAAATATTTTGATAACATTGTACCAACATTTGATATCAATATTAGTTCATTAATTAATGATTTATTTAGTCAGCAAGTATTATCAACATTAACTTTATTTAATGTTGATAATTTTTTAGAATATCATTTTGAAACATTTACGATTAAACCAATTATTACTACCATGGTCATGATTAATAAATATATTGAAGATCATCAATTATGAACGTTATTTAAAAACCCCCATCATCCGCAAGCAATCATTACCATTAATGTGTTACTTTGAGCTTTTTTACAACTAACTATTGCGTTATCACCGGTTTTAGTTGATACCTGTTGCATAGTTTTTGAAAAATATCAAATGTGTTTAGCAGATGTAATCCCATGACATTTAAGCATCATTACGTCATTTGATTTTTCCAAATGGTTTTGATCAAAACCATTTGGAAAAGAAACCAAAATGCTATTTCCAAGAATTAATGATAATAAACAAAGTCACTTGTAAATAATTATATAACAGTCAAAATATGATAAAATAAAGCTGATTAATGATTAATAATTTTAAAAACTACAATAAATTAAATAATTTATTAAAATTAAACTAATCTTCAAATATGATCAAAAAACTTTTTAAAAATTTTTACCCTTCTTTACTAATGCCACCAATTGTAATTGGATCAGCACTATTAATGAGTGCTGATATTAAAAAAAGTATTATAATAGATAACATATTATATAAACTTGTATTTGATGTTTTTAAAGATTCACAAGGAAATAACAATAACAATCTAAAGTTAGTAAGATATCACAATACTGAGTACGTTGTAAAAACCAACTCTGATTGAACTAAAACTTTATATCTTTTCCGTAATCCAAAGAACAAAATATTAAACATCACCGAAAATGTTGACCAATACACTCTCAATAAGATTCCCTTATTAGGAATTACCGTTAATGGAAGATATATATTTTATGATACTAATTTAGTTGAAAAAAAAGAATACAGCTTTATATTAGCTAAAAAATACATTGAAAAATTTAATGCATCAAACAACTACACTTTATTTTCACTTAATGGAAAAACATGAACACAAAATTACAAAAAATTCAAAAATTCAAACTACTTCGGCCAAAATTACTTAGAAACAACTAACGTTGATGGTAAAACTAAAAATTTATATAATCTTAATTTAGATTTAAAATTAGTGAATTTCGAAATTATAAACTTCACTTGAAATCAAACTCATCAACCTTTAAACTTAACTCGTGTTCCTGGCGCAAAAGAGGAATATTGAGTTACAACTGATGTCAACGGATTAAAAACTTTACATAGTCAAAATTTTCAAAACAAAATTGAATTCTATACCGATATTGAATCAATTTTTATCAACGGCGGTTTATTGCTTTTAGCAACTATTAATGGACAAAAATCATTTTATGACAATACATTAATGAAAAATAATGCATACCAAATTATATCTTATCAAAATATTGAGTTTATTGAATACACCGTTGGTGCTATCAAAAATTTATTAACCTTGGATGGTAAAACATCAACGACAAACTACACAATTATTAAAGTAGTAAAATACTTTACTAAAAATTATTTTGAAGCAACTAACGCTGATGGTACAAAAACTTTATATACATTTGATTTAAAACACAAAATTGAAAATTATACAGGTGAGATTTTTGAAAAAACTGTTTTTGAGAATCAATGATTAATAGCGACAGTTGGCAAAAATACAAACTTTTATACTTCAACTGATTTAATTAGCAACGCCACAACCAAAACATACCATGGCATAGATTACATTGAAAAAACTAATTCACCAAACGACTATACTTTATATACAATGGATGGCAAAGTATCATCAGTAAGCTACAAAACCATTACCGAACAAAATGTTATATTGAAAAATAATGAAATTAAAAAATATTTATTAGCAAATGGCATTAATGGAACGCAAACTTTATATACAACTGATTTAAAAAACAAAATCGAAAACTACGTCGGCGAAATTACAAACAAAACACTTGGTAACGTTCAATTATTGATAGTAACTTTAAATCTTAAAAAATTTATATCTGGTGTATTTCAAAATTATGAACCCACAAAACAGTTTTATGATACTAATTTAGTGCTAAAAACAGCATATAAATTTAAAAAATATTACAATATCAATTACATTGAAGCAACCATTTCACCAAATGAATTCACTTTATTCGCCATGGACGAAACTGAAATGTTAAAAAATTATCGCTCATCGAATGAATGATCATTTAAATCAAAAAATTACTTAATAGTAAATCACTCTGATAACACTAATACTTTATATACAGCTGATTGAAAAAAGAAATCATTAAATTATAAATCTCTATGAAGAACAAACGTCGACGGCATCTTGTTATTTGTATTTACTTTAAATAATTTAACTAAAGTATTTTATGATCTTGATTTAGTTCAAAAACCAGCATATCAAATTAAACAATATCATCTCACAGAATATATTTACAAAATGATTGATCCAATTAAAAACACTTTTAATTTATATCTTTTAAGTGATTCAACTAAAACATTAACAAATCAAACTGAAATTAAAGCGATAAATTTAGACATTAAATTATTAATATCGATTATTAACGGACAAAAATTATTTTATGATATTAATTTACAATTAACATCAACATACACAATCAAATCATATCACGGTATCGAGTATATTGAAAAAATTACTTCCTCTACTGACAATACTTTATTTAAAATCAATGACGATAAAATAACTACCACAGTAGCAATATCAAACTATCAATCACTTTTTGAAATAACTATTGATAAAATTAAATTATTTATTCAAACGGTTGGTACAAAAAAAACAATACTTGATGATGTTACCTTTGCGCTAAATAAAAATTACAAAGTTTTATCATATCACGGTGTCGAATATATTGAAAGAATTAATGTTGACTCAACTAAAAATTGATATCTGCTAAGTGATCCAACCAAAAGAATTGAAAACAGTACCACTGATATTACACCAATAACATTAGACATGCAATTATTTATAGCAACCGTTAATGGCACAAAAGTAATTTATGA
>JAYUTB010000003.1:0-2551 GCA_043756005.1 Spiroplasmataceae bacterium
GATAATTTCTTTAGAAGAGTTTTTTTCTTTAACTTGACCACCTAATAACAAACCATCTTTAAAAGGAAAATTGACTACGACTTGATTATTTTCTTTTAAAGCATAAAGATCAGTGGCTAATCCAATTTGATTACGATATTGGGTATATGAATTATTAATGATTTTGTTTTTTAAAAAGAGTTTAAATTTTGCTGATGCAAAAATTAAATATTGATCTTTTTCATAAAAAAATGTTGCTTTAATTTGTTGATTTGCTAATAAAATATCTAAAAATTGTTTATCAAAACTATCAATTAAATTATGAACTTTATAAATATTCATTTCTTGATCAACATCTAACACTCGCAGATCTTTTTTAATTTGCTTAGTAACTAAATTTATAAATGAATTGTTCATGAATGGCTTTAATATTACACTATTTTTTTAGTAAAAAAAGTTTAAAAATCAATCAACTAATTAATGTTTTTATCATCAGATAAATGAGCCAATTCTAATACTTCGATGTTATCAATTTCATTCTTTAAAATAGCTTTAATATTGCCGTATATTCCAACCGTATTAGAATCAAAATTTTTAATTTGAGTTTCTCGTTTAATTCAATGTTTTGTGATAATTCTTTTTTCTTCTTCAAGTTGATTTAATTGATTTGAAACAAATTCAGCCATTGTATTTAATTGTCATAAAAATTTATCTCCTGTTACATAATCATATAACCTTGATTTTTTTCCTTCTTTATCTTCATTTACAAAATTATTATAGCTAAGTTTAATAATCATTATTCTTACTAAAGCAGCTAAAAAATCTAATTCTGTAAAAGAACAAACAAACATATTACCTTCTAAATATCATTTATTTTTATTTTTTGGTAAAGCCTTGGTTACTAAAATTCCAAAATTAGCTTCTTTTTCTATTATATCGTTTTTAAATTTTCCAATTCATTCGTTTTTTCAATCTTTGGTTTGTTTAATTTCATAATAAATTGTTCCACATTTTTCTTGATTTAAAAAAACTTCTTGAAGAATATCGGCTCCTTTTGTGCCAGATTTAATAGGATTAATGTTATCTTCAACAAATCTTTTTTTTAATCATTCTTCAACTTTTTCTTCTTGCATTTCGCCTTGCAGTTGTTGAGACATTTGTTGTTTTTGTTGTTTTTGCAATTCATTAATAAGTTCTTCAGTTTGTTTGCGTTGTTTATCAATTGCAAATTGATGTTCTTCAGTTTGTTGCTGTAATTTTTTAGAAAAATCAACTTCTAAGTCAGCTTTAGTCATTGCAATTACTTCTTGATTGGTTCTTTTTAATCGTTCATTTTCAGCTTTAAGTGCTAGTAATCCTTGTAATTGATTTGTTTTTTCAGCTAATTCTTGATCTTTTGATTGATCAGCTAAAGAACGTTCATCTTTATATTGTTGAATTGCTTTTTCAATTTTTAATTGTTGTTTTTTTTGTAATTCATTATTTAATTTGCTAGTAAGCTCTTCAGTTTGTTTGTGTTGTTTATCAATTGCAAGCTGATGTTCTTTAGCTTGTTGTTGTAATTTTTTAGAAAAATCAACTTCTAAGTCAGCTTTAGTCATTGCGATTGCTTCTTGATTGGTTCTTTTTAATCGTTCATTTTCAGCTTTCAGTGTCAGTAATCCTTGTAATTGATTTGTTTTTTCAGCTAATTCTTGATCTTTTGATTGATCAGCTAAAGAACGTTCATCTTTATATTGTTGAATTTGTGTTTGTAATTTTTCTGAAAAATCAAGTTTTAATTTATTTTCTAATGCAAGTTTATTATCATTAATTATTTTTTCTATTTCTTCATTAAAAAAATTACTTAGATCAATTTTTTCTCCACATTTGGAACACGTTCAATTTTTTAAATCATTCATAATTTTTTGAAACCTTTTTTAAAAATTAATATTTTAAAATAATTATAATATTAATTCCAATCAAAAAGTATGGATTTTTAACAAATTTATTCATGAGTTATCATTATTAAAACTAATTTATTAGTTATGCAATTTTTAAAACGTTCATTTGTCATTTTTTGATCAAATCAACCTCTTTATCAATTTAATTAATCACTTTATTTTTTAATTAAAAAATTGATATAATTAAATAAATTATGAATGATTTACAAAATTTTAAAGCTGTTGGTATTGTTTCTGATACATTATCAGGCATTAGTTTAGCTGAAGCTGAAGCAGCAAATATTCATATTTTACCCTTATCTTTTTCGTTTGATGGTGATAATTTTCTGTTAGATACTCAACAAGATATTGATGATGAAACTTTTTTTGATAATTTATCAAAATTTAAAGGAAGTACGAGCATTACTCCTATTAAAGTAGTTATTGATTTTTTTGTTGATTTAGTCAAAAAATATCAAAAAATCTTTTATCTTTGTGCATCTAGTAAAATTACCGCTCAATTTAGAACATGTTCTTATATTATTAAAAGTAATGATTTGTTAAAAGAGCAAGTTATTATTATTGATACATTAGCTATTTCAACTTTATTACGTAAAATTACTTTTAAAGCACGTGATATATTAACCTTA
>JAYUTB010000004.1:0-6321 GCA_043756005.1 Spiroplasmataceae bacterium
TCGCTCCTTGAAAAAAATTAGGATGGGCTTGATAAGGAAAACTGGCGACATTAGTTAAATCAGCTACGGGTGAGTTTTTTAAGGCATCACTATGTCAAGGCAGCAATGGCATTTGTCAGATTAATTCATGTGCTTGATCAGCGGCTTGTTGAAATATTGGCATTAATGATGGTTGATTAGTAAATACGCCGGTGATTTTAGTTCCTAATGCGGTAATAATTGCGCCGGTGAGAGTCGCTACGGAAATAATTTCCGTAGCGACTAAATGACGTACTGCATAACTAACTCCGTCAGCTAAGACTAATCTTCCTTCAGCATCAGTGTTATTAATTTCAACGGTTTTACCATGTAATGATGTAATGACTGATTCAGTTAAGACGGCATGACTGCCGATCATATTATCAGTAATACATACTATAATCGAAACATTAATCGTTGGTTTTAAAAGAGCAATCGCGTTGATTACTGAAGTAACAATTGCCGCCCCAGACATATCAAATTTCATATCAACTTGTGATGAAGACGGTTTTAAACAAATCCCGCCGGTATCAAACGTAATTCCTTTACCAACTAACACTAATTTGTCATGACTTTGAAGATTACCTTGATATTCAATAACCATAAAACAAGGTTCATATTGAGAACCTTGATTAACCGCTAATAATAAATTCATATTTAATGATTGTAATGCTAATTTATTAAAGCGTTTAATGGTTAAGTTGGTGAGAGATGACAGTTGTTTCATTAAATCATCACCAAAGGATTGAGAATGTAAAATATTAGGTGCCATCATTTGATAATTGCGTGCTTGATTAACTGCGTGCATGATAATTAATGTTTTTTCAAAAGATGTGTTGATCAACACATCTTTTGCTTGAAGCTCAGTAATCAAAATATCACATATTAAATCGTTGCTTTTTTGAGTTTTTTGATTTCATAATGGTCATGTAATGTATTGTACCGTTTCAACGATTAGTTGTAATAATTTAGGAAAGTTATCATTACCATTATCAAATGAATTGATATCAATTATTACATCATAACGATAATGATGGAAAAATTGAGTAATTACAGCTTGTAATTCATCATCTGATCAATGATTACTTTGATAAATATAGATGGTTTTTAATTCACTAATCAAAGTTATTTTTTTATCAACTTGATCGATTAACGGATGACATTGATCACTTGGTGTTATTAATTTTATTAAAATATGATCAATATTTATATTGGTAACTAATTGCATTTATTTTAAAAGTATATATAAAAAAAATTAATTAATAATTATTTTTTTTACAAGTTTATTTAGTAATAAAAGGTTTTTAAATCCAGAGCCTTGTATATTAATATAATTATTGAAAAATGGTGTTAATAATTATTTATTTTATCGAATATTGATTATCCGGAATTTATTATTAAACATCCGGTTTCCAAAATTGCCGGCTTTTGTGATTGAAAATGTATTGTTTTGAAACGTGATTTCATAATTGATATAACTATAAAGTTTGATATATAATAAACATATTATTAAAAAACATTTTAAAAAACGATTAACCATTTTAATTGCAATCCCAATCTTAGTATCGCTTACCTTATTAATTAATGCTGTACAAATTAAACCACCGACAAGTGTTGAAGTAAAAAAAACTTATAATCAACCTAATATTCTTGGTAACTCACAATTTAAAATATTCTTCTATAAAAAATTTACCGAACAAACTAACCAAGACGGAACTAAATATTTATATCTTGCAAGCAATAAACAACATAAAACCAAAAATTACATAATTATTAAAGAAAAAATAATTAGTAATACAAATTACTTAGAAGCAACTAAACAAGATCGAACCAAAACTTTATACAACCTTGATTTAAAAGTAATAACAGAAAATTACATAAAGATTGAAGCAAAAAAAATTGCCAAAACCAATTATTTGCAAACAATTAACTTTGACGGAACGAAAACTTTATACAATCTTAAGTTATCAAATAAAACAGTAAACTACCGAACTATTAAAAGAAAAAAACTTTGACAAAAACTTTATTTAGAAGCAACTAATAAAAATGGAACTAAAATTTTATATCAACTTAATTTAAAATACAGCACAGTAAACTACAACACTATTAGAAAAAAAACATTTTTTAAAAAATTTTACTTAGAAGTTTCTGATGTTGATGGGACTAACATTTTATATAAGCTTAATTTAAAAAAAAGTACCGCAAGTTATCAAACTGTTGAAGCAAAAAAACTTTGAAAAAATTTTTACTTAGAAACAACTGATATAAACTGAACTAAAAATTTATACAACCTTAATTTAAAAAACAAAATCAAAAACTATAAAACGGTTGTAGTAAAAAAACTTTGAACAAATTTTTACTTAGAATTAATCAACCTTGATTGAACTAAAACTTTATACTCAATTGATTTACAAAACATAATTGAAAACTATACAACCCTTGTAGTAAAAAAACTTTGAAAAAAACCCTACTTAGAAGTAGCTAATAAAGACCAAACTAAAACTTTATATACCCTTAATTTAAAAAGTAAAATTGAAAACTATAAAACAGTTGTAGTAAAAAACCTTTGAAAAAAACCCTATTTAGAAACAATGAACTTTGACGGAACGAAAACTTTATATACCTTTAATTTAAAAAACCGCACAGCAAATTACCGAACTGTTGAATCAACAATTATTGGCAACACAACTTATTTAGCAATAACCCAATTTTACGGAACGAAAATTTTATATAATCTTGATTTAAAAAACAAAATTGAACATTACCAAACTGTTTTAGCAAAAACAATTAGTAATACAAATTACTTAGAAGCAATTAACCAAGACCAAAATAAAACTTTACACACCCTTGATTTAAAAAACAGCACAGCAACCTACTCAAACATTGAAGCAAAAACACTTTGAAACATTTCTTACTTAGCAATATGTAATAAAAACGTTATTAAAACTTTATATACGCTTGATTTAATTAACAAAATAACAAATTACACAAACATTTCAGAAATAACAATTGATAAAAATTCTTATTTAGAAATAACCAATCTTAATGGTATAACTCATACTTTATACAGTTCTTCTTTATTAACAAAAACAATAAGCTATAAATATATTCGAACAAAAACTATCGCAAATAATAATTATTTAAAAACAACTAATGCCGATGAAACTCACAATTTATACACTTTTGATTTAAAAAACAGCACAGCAAAATACAAAACTCTTGTAGCAAAAAAAATTGCAAAAACCACTTATTTAGAAACAACTAACCAAGATGGTACTAAAACTTTATACAAGCTTGATTTAAAAAACAAAATTGAAAAATATTAAACTATTCAAGTAAAAATAATTATTAATACAAATCATTTAGAAACAACTAACTTTAACAGAACTAAAATTTTATATAAACTTGATTTAAAAAATAAAATCGAAAACTACAAAAACCCTTGTAGTAAAAACAATTAGTAATGTAAATTATTTAGAAACAATTAACGATAACAAAACTCAAACTTTATATACACTTGATTTAAAAAACAAAATCGAAAATTACGACACTGTTGAAGTAAAAACAAGGTGCCAACAATTACTTAGAAGCAACTAATAAAAATTGAACTAAAATTTTACACATATAGCGTATGCTAAACGAGTAATCAAAATTGAAAACTATCAAACTGTTGTAGCAAAACAATTAGTAATACAAATTACTTAGAAACAACCTCATTTTACGGAACTAAAATTTTATATAAGCTTGATTTTAAACATAATATGCCAGCTACAAAACCATGGAATCAAAAATAATTAGTAATATAAATTATTTAGAAGTAACCAAACTTAATGGAACGAAAACTTTACACACGCTTAATTTAACAAACAGCATCAAAAACTATAACACCGTTGAATCAAAAACAATTAATCATGTAAGTTATTTAGAAATCATTAACTTAGACGGGATTAATGTTTTATACACGCTTGATTTACAAAACAAAATTACAAAATATAAAACCATTTTAGCAACAAAAATTGACAATAATAATTACTTATGAATAACTAATCTTTATGGTAATATAACTTTACTTAACTTTAATTTAACAGAAATTGTTGTTTTGTAAAAACAATCCAAACGATAATTTTTTTATTAACAAACTCTTTCATAGTCAATGATGTTAAATAGTTAGAGTAGCCTATAATTAAGTAGCATATTTATAAAATGTATGTGCAGTGAATATGCTTGATTAAATAATCATCAATTACTTAATTGATAATTTTTATATTGATATGTTACTTGATTAATATCAATGTCAATTGTTATGTTTTATCTTATGGAGCATCTTTTCAAAAATATCGATTATTTTGTAGTTTTAAACACATTGCTTTGGTATCAAACGTAATGTCTTTATTAAAGAAAACTAATGTTTGGCTAACTTTGAAAAATATCTTGATATGCAATCACCATTACCCAAGGTTTATAGTGAGAATCTTTATTAGTGGTTAATAATAAATTGATATTTAATAATGATGGTGTTGCTTAACGGCATGTATGAAGGTTGTTAAAGTGTCATCAATTAATATCAATGGTGAGATGATCATGATATTGTTTATATAATTAGGTTAGTAACCCTGTTATTGGTCAGGTGATCATGGATGATTTTGATCAAGATAAATGGTGTTTCATTAATCTAATGTAGGTGATGTTTTTATTGATTTGATCTACTAATGATTGATATTGTTCAGTGAGAGTTAATAGTTTACTAACTGATAATTATTATAAATATATAAAAACATTATTATTATTATTATTATTATTTAATATATAATTTGTTTATATTTCAAAAAATCAGAAGGATTTATTATGAAAAAATTATTAAAAAACATATTACCGGTTGGTGCAATTGTCACAATTTGTGTTGTACCTTTAATGTCAGCAGAAATATTACAAAAACCACCTGTTGATTTTGAATATAATTCAACTACCAAAATAATTACATTTAATGACAAAACATTTAAAATTGCGGAAATTCTTGGTGACAAAGTTTATATCAAAAGTTTATTAGGAAATGATATTCCAATATCAACAGACAAAACTACTTTTAATAAAGATTGATTAACTTTTTATTTAATAAATAATCAAATATGTATTTTTTCAAGCGAAACAAACCAATTTGTAAATTTAAATACTAACTTCATATTACAACAAGTTACAAAACCACCAAAAGTTTGGCATATAACAAATAATATAGATTATATAACATATTACTATAATAATAATTATTACTATTTGTCAAACATTGAAGGAACTTATTGATGATGAATTACATCTGACTTTGAATCAATTAGATTAATTGATGACAAATTAATTGAATTCAAATTAATTGATAATAATTATATGTTAATCAATTTACAATTTCATCAACGAACATTATCAACATCAATCCCAACGGTATCATTAAACGTTAGTAATAATGTATTATTAAAAATAATCAACAACAACAAAGTACAATTTTATGATATTAATTTAAATTTAAATGCAAACTTTTCAGAAACACAATTAAACGGAACAAAATTCATTGAATGAAAAAGTGGTAATAATATAGTCTTACACAATGAATTTGGAATTTTATTAACAAAAGATTTTGATAAAGCAGAAAAAGATTTTAATCTTGCAAAATCCACTTATGAAAATTCAAAAACATCGGCCGAAGAACAAACAAACTTTTTATCATTAGTAAAATGTAAAATAGTTTTAGAAAAATCATTTATTAAATTACCATCTTCTGAACAACTAAAAAAAACACAAACGTTAGATAGTTTAATAAATGATTTTAATACAATCAAAAAGACCTTTAATATTAAAAAAGTCCTCACCTCGAATCAAGATCAAAACACAATTTTTATTGCAACACAAAAGTTTGATAATTTAAAATCAATATTTGATCAAAAATATACAGCTTTTAATAATGCAACATCATCTTTTGATAAACAAAGAGCATTTGAAGACTTGGAAGTAGCATTTGAAGACTTACAAACATATTTTGATTCTGTAACAAATGAAATACAATCAATTAAACAAACATTAATGGTTAATGTAAAAAATTTATACAAAACCGCATATGCAACAACAACATATAATCAAGAATATGATAGATTAAAAGGATTATATGAAACATCAAAAACCACCTATAATGAAAAAACAACTTTAGTTGGTAAACAAACAGCCATCATTCCATTAACAACTGCATTCACAGCATTAGAAAATCATTATAATTCATCAACCACATTAAAAACTGCCAAGTTATCAGATTTTACTTCT
>JAYUTB010000005.1:0-5886 GCA_043756005.1 Spiroplasmataceae bacterium
GAAAAAACCCAATCACAGGCTACACTTTAAGTACAATTGGTTCAGATGAATTATTTATAACAGCTGATAAAATTTATGATACTGGTTTAATTGCAAGCACGATTTACAAAAAAATATCATTATATGATGAAAATTACATTGAAAAAACAGTTGATAATAATAAAGCTTTATTTGTTACCAAGCAGAACACACAAACGAATGGAAATGTACTTGACGTTGAGCCTGTAAATAAAAGTAGACTACAACTTTTTTTACAATATCATATGGAAGCAATAGTTATTGCCACAACTGTTACATCAATTTCAATCATTGCTTTAATTACTGCATTAATTTTAATCATTAAAAAACGTAAAAAATAATATATAACAACATATCTAAAAGATTATCGCAACAGTTATGAGATTTTATGAGCTTTATGTCAAAATCATTACTGATAATTACATAAACAACCGAACATAACATTAAATAATCATATAAATCAATCAATATTAAGGTTTAATTAATAAACCATGATTAATAGTAAAAAAACAAAAAATATAAAAATTGATCAATTTGATTACATTGAAAAATCAGATAATGATGGTTATAAAAAACTTTATGACCCTCATGATTTAACCAAATACACAATTGCATTTAAACCAGCCTTAAAAAACCAATATACAATTGTTACTTTAATTGACCAAGCATTAAAACCTTCTCTTATCAATTATATAAGCGTTACTAACAACAATGATAAAAAAATGTTATGTCAAGTTAATGATTTATCAAATCATTCTCGATGATTTAAAACATCAGTTACTAAAAAAATCTTAGGAAAATATTTTTTTGAATTAACTAATGTGCAAAATACAAAAGAACTTTGTAATCCATCTGATTTATCAATTACTACCGAACGCTTCAAATCTTATGCAATTGTGCGTATGTTTGGGGTTGATTTTATAGAAATAACCAGAACTAATTATGAAAAGCAACTGTATCATGCTGATGATCTTACTAAATCATCAGCATGATACAACACTTATACAACTGCAAAAATTATTGGCTTAGACTTAATTGAAATAACTAATCGTCATCAATTTAAACAATTTTATAATCCTCATGATTTAACCAAATGTACTGCATTATTTAAACCATCCGTACCTAATTTTTATCAATTAACAACGATCATTGATGATCAAGATTCAACCAAAAAATACCCTTATTTAACAATTATTAAAGCCGACAAAAGCAAACAGTTTTATGACCCTCATGATTTATCAAAAGCTACCGAATGATTAACACCAACTAATAATTATCAAATTGAAACGTTAATTAACCCCCTCCATCCTAAAATAAAACACCCTTATTTAGTGATAACTAAATTTCATGGTTATAAAAAACTTTATAATCTGTTTGATTTATCAAAACACACCAGCCGATGTCTTACTTATAGTCTGCAAGCTGTATTACAACATTATTATATTGCGATTGTTAAATTAGATAAAACAACGCAACTTTATCATCTTGATTTAACAAAATTTAATTAATTATTATATTTTTTTATAAAAACATATTTGAAAATTTATTCAAGTTGTAAGAATTCATTGACATATTTATGAAATGTTGCTTCAGTATGTTCTTTATTAAATAATGGTAAGCCAATTAATCGATAGTTGTTGTTAATAAGTTGTTCTTCTTTTTTAATTTCAAATAAAAATTGTTGTTTTTTCCCTTGTGGAGCGTCGCCTCATTTTGGTTGATTAGCAAATGCTGTATCATCTTTTTGATCGGGTGCATCTTTGTCAAACAGATAATCACCACCTTTTGGTTCAATTAGTGCTAAAGTTGATTGATCTTTCATTGTTAAAAATAATAAAAAATCAGGTTGAAAACCAACTCCATGTTTAAATTGATAAATTTTATATACTTCTTCATTTCTTAAAAGATAAACTTGTTGATATTTTTTTTGTAATTTTGCTAAGATATGGTCCCGAAAACATTCAATAAAATTTCGTTCTTCATCGGTACCACAAAAATTATCAGAAATATATCATGCCGATGCTTGCAGTTCTTTTAATATTAATTGGTTACGTTTATCGTTAACAAGTTTTGATTTGATTAATTTATGCTTTGGTTTTTTAAAAATTTCTTTAATGTCTGTCATTTGTAAAGGCGTGCCACGATAAGATGTGATGTTTTTAACAAAATAAGCATGAAATTGTTTTAACAATTGACAAACAATATTTAATTGAAATGGTAAACTAAGTTCATGTAAACTTGTGATATTATTATCAACTTTAAATCAAAATTCTTTTTCAAAAAATTGATAACTTTTAAAAAAATCAAATATACTTGTAACTTTATTTATTGATGATGATCTATTTGATAATGTTTTTAAATTTTTTAATCAAAAATATGATGAATTATCAATATTAATTTTATTAAAAGCTTTTTGGATTAAATTAATATCAAAATCTTGTAACTTAGCTGATAATAATTTTTCATTTGTAATTGGTTTTTCAACATTAAATTCTTGAATTGAAGTTAAAGCATCTTCAGATTGTCGAAACATAAAATTATTTAAAATATTTGTTAAATTTTCTTTTTCAAGGTTAATTGGTGTTGATTCATTAATATATAATTTTTGGTTATTAAAAAACGGATTGGTTGTTTTATCAAATGTTTCTTTAAATCAAAATTTTTGTAATTCTACCGGATCATATGATTCATTTGTTGCTTCATCAAAAATTTTCATAAATGCTTCATCTTTATAAGTGTGAAAATAAAATTCTTCTAATAAAACTAATTCATTGTCAAAGTCGCCATCAAATTTTCTTTTATATTTTAAAAGGTTTACTTGATCAATTTTATCAACATTAAAAGGATAATAACGTGATGCTCGTCCAATTAATTGGATATCAGCAGTTGAATATGATGTTGATGTTTTTAAATGTATGGTTTTTTTTAAAACATCATCATAATCTAATCGAACAATATCAAATAAATTTAATACATCTCAGCCTTCTTTTAATTTATCAACTACAAAAATTGCGCGCTTTAAATTTTCTTTTGCTTCTAAATTGTTTAAATATTTATCTTCATTGTTATATTTTGAATGGGTTTTTAAACAATTAAATTCTTGAAAATTATCTTTTATAAAACATAACGCTCTTTCAAAGCCAGATACATTGTCATATTTAGTTGCTAAAAATTTTTTTAAAAACATAATCGGTCTTTTTTGGACTTCTTTTTCATCTAATAATGATTCAATATTTTGTAAAAAATCAAAATCACTAATTGTTAAATGATCAATCAATGCTCTAAAGTTACTATATTCTTCTTCGGCATGGTCAATATTTTTTGAACAAAATAAAATCACTGGTTTAAAATGTAAAATTTTATTTTTTAAAGCTATTTCATGCCTTAATCAATTTAATAATAAAACTAATACAATTCTTTGTTTGTTAGGTCAATTGAACTGTAAAGCTAAACAGTTTTTTGCATAACCTTGTTTTGAAAAATCACTAAGGGGTAATTTAAAAATTGTAATTGGGGCATATTTTTTGATAACATTATCATGATCTGTAATAGTTGCGGTAAATTCTAACAAAACGTTTTGATTGATTGCAAATGTATCGTGATTCTTGTTAAAAAGATATTGAATGACGGTTTTTTCTCAACTTGGTTTTAATGGTTTGTTAATTCATTTTTTACTATCAGCATTAATATGATGTGATTCATCACTTAATATCACAATATTTTTTTCTTTTAAAACATCTAAAGTGATTTGATTTTCTCGTTCATTGTTTAAATCACCATGAATTTTATTAATAGTTGTAAAGATTATTTCAATATTTTCAGTTTGATCTGAAAAATTATCGACTTTTTTGATTTCAATATTTTTATGTTTAATAAAAATATTGATTTGTTTAAATAAATATTTAGCACTATGAGCGTTTAAAAAATTATCTTCCGTTTTAGAAATAATGTTGACTTGATTAACTAAAAAGATAAATTTATTCATCTTTTTTTCTTCATAATAGTAAAGCACTAACATAGCCATTAATAAGGTTTTGCCTGATCCAGTTGCTAAATTAAACATTAAATGATTTTTATTTATTTGATCAGAATAATTTTGTAAAAATAAGAAGTTTTTCATCACGTCTGCTTGAAAATCTAATAAGGTGTGTTTTATATTAGCCGTAATATAATCTGGAATAGCTATGTGAGCAATGTTAATCCCTTTATGTTGACTTTCTTTTTTGAGATCATCAAATAAATAATTCATTTTAACTTTTTCAGTATTAGTTGTTGCTTTTATCATTAGTTTTTTGTATAAAAAGCTTCAGTCATTAACAGATCATGATTTGTTAGCTGATATTTTTCATTTTCAGCTTCTAAGTAGTTGACATATAATCCGTTAATATCTAATAAATCAATAAAAATTTGTTTTTGTTGCATAAGATTCATATTTATAAACGCTTCTTCAAGACAAGTTTCATGACGAAATTGTTTTAATTTGGCATGATAATTAAAGAAATATTTGGCTTGATATTTATCAAATATATCTAATAACTCACCAAGTTTAACACAATTATTGATTAAATCGATTAATGTTTGATTAAACTTTGCTAATTCAAAATATACAAAACTTGTTGATGGATTATTTGATTGATCTAGTAAATAATTAACTTCTTTACTAATCCCACCTTGTTCGCCATTAACAACTTTTTTCAATCTTTCAACTGTCACAGTTTTAATATAATCCATTTGTTCAATGATTATAAAACGGCGCTTTAATTTTAATGCAACTGCGCCGGTGGTAGCACTTCCACCGAAAAAATCTAATACTAAATCACCTTCATTAGAAGCAATTTCAATAATGCGTTTGATTAATTTTTCCGGTTTTGGAGTTGCAAATTCATCACTATCAACTAATTTATTTAATTCTTTTTTTGAAAGAGCGTTATGACCGACATCTGTTCAATTTCAAATAGTGTCAACACTTTTGCCAACTTGAACTTCTGATAAGAATCTTTTTAAAAGAGGCCCAGTGTTATTATCTTTTCCTCATCAAACGCGATTATCAAACTTTAATGCTTCAAATTTTTCTTTAGAAAATCGTCAAGATGTTCTTCTTGGGGGTCAATATTCTTTGCCTGACGGATTAATAATTACATAATTATTATTGGCGTTGATTCCTACTACTGAAAAATTATCAGCTATTCAATTGCCCCGCGGATCGTTATCAGGATTTTTATAACGAGCATTCATTGCTTCAGTGCGGGGTAATAAATTTAATTTAAAATTATCAATATTTTTAGCATAAACTAAAATATAATCATGAGTTGTTGAAAAATGCTTTGAATTATTTGCGGGCCCAGTTTTTCTTTCTCAAATAATACAAGCTAAAAAATTATGACGACCAAATATTTCATCACAAAGTACATTTAAATAACGTTGTTCATTATCATCACATTGGATAAAAATCGAACCACCTTCTTGTAATAATTTTTTAGCAACTTCTAAGCGATTTTTCATAAACAATAATCACGTTGAATGATTAAAGTTATCGTTATATCCAAAACTATCTTTGCCGGTATTATAAGGTGGGTCAATATAAATTAATTTTACTTGACTGGTGAAATTAACTAACAGACTATGTAAAGCTAATAAATTATTGCCATTAATGACTAAATTATCTTGAATTAAAGGCGGTTGAGAGAGAGAGAGAGAGAGAGAGTTGTTATAATTAAATTGAAAATCAGTTGTTGTTTGATTGAAACTGTATTTTTTAAAATTACACAATGCTTTTGGTTTTAATAAAACATCAATGTCATCTTTTGCTAATATTTGATGAAAGATAATTTCTTTAGAAGAGTTTTTTTCTTTAACTTGACCACCTAA
>JAYUTB010000006.1:0-38595 GCA_043756005.1 Spiroplasmataceae bacterium
TGAATTAAGAATAGTTCAAACCTTTTCTGATAAAAATATTTTAAAAATAACTTCTAAAATTGTCAATTTATATGATTTTGCTGGTAAAAAATTAACCAAGCAATTTTACAACAAAACAAAATATTTTGAATCTATTAATAAAGATGGCACTAAAACTTTATTTAGCCGAAAAGATCCAATTAAAAAAATAGAAAATTACACCAATGATATTTATGAAATCAAACTTGATATAGATTTGATAATTGTAAATATTAACAATGAAGTAAAATTTTTTGACACTGATTTTAATTTAAAAGATGGATATCAATTAACACACTATAACGGTACAGATTACATTGAACAACCATTTGGTAATGTTAAAACTGTATACGTTAAAATTACACCAAATCAAAAAATATATAACATTTCACAAATTATCACAATTGGTAACGAAACATTATTTATTAATAACAAAGGTGAATTTTATGATGCTAGTTTCAATATAAAAACAGAATATAATTTTTTAAAAAAAAATTACATTGAAAAAACAATTGGTAATTTTAAAACTTTATATCTTTTAAGTGACCCAACTAAAAAAATTGAAAAATTTTACAAAATTGTAAAAGTTGGTAATGAAACATTATTACTTAACTTGATCGATAAATTTTATGATACGGCTTTAAATTTAAAATCAGCATACAAAATTTACAATAAAAATAACATCGCAAAAACAGTTGATGGTGAAATATTTTTATATACAATGGATGGCAAAATAAATTATACTTCAATTAACATTGGCAATAATAAATTATTTTGAAATATTGTTAATGACAAATTTTATGATATTAACTTAGTTGTAAATGCAAAATACAAAATATTAACAATTATATTTAAAGACCAAAGCATAGAATACATTGAAAAAACAGATAACAATATTAAAACTTTATATACAATTGATGGAAAAAACAGCACAGCAAATTATACTAACATTAAACATAATGTTTTTGTTTTACTAAATTCCAAAACATTATATTACTTAGAAGCAACTAATCTTAATGGAACGAAAACTTTGTATTTGAGATTTACTTTATTTTTACTAATCCCAAAAAACACATCATTTGAACCAACAACCATTGTAGAAAAAATACATTATTGAGAATTAATGATGAATGATGGAAGTAAACATTTATTTCTTGCAAGTGATATAAATGCAAATAAAAGCATACAATATGCAACTGATATTAAACTTATAAGATTAGATAAACATTTATTAATAGCAACGATCGGTAAAGAAAAGAAATTTTATAATCTTGATTTAACTAAAAATGATGCATACAAAACAATAAAATATAATAACATTACTTACATCATTTCAAAAGATAATAAAATAAAAACTGTATGAACAATAGATGGCCAAATATCAAGTAAAAACTACGCAACTATTACAGATAAAATAAGTTAAAATCAAAATCACTTAGAAGTAACTAATAAATATAATCAAATTATATTATTCTTGGGTTAAAATGGTTATTTGTCTATAAATATATGATATTATATATTTATAAATTTATTTACAGAAAGAAAATATAGAAATGAAAAAAAATGTTTTTTTAAACATGATTGATGAAGTTAATATAAAATTTAAATCTATCATCGGTTTGGCATGTTTATCAGGCGTAATATTTTTAATAGGTTTCATTTTATTATGTTCTATGACATCAGTAGCGGCAACGGCAGTGCTAAAGCAATCAATGCAAGACTTATACACCGGTTATTACAATAGGGGGGGTTGAAATCAACAAACTGCTATTCAAGATGCATTGACACGATACACAAGCATTCAAGCAACAACCTACAATACATTTTTATACATAGGTTTAGCTTTCTTAATTTTTTGATTTGTAAGCTCAATAATATTGATATTTCTTTTAATACAAGTGTTTACGTTTCAATCAAAGATTGAAACCGATTATAATCTTTATTTACATGACAAAATTGATAATAATGATCAAAAAGAAAACTATAAACAAGAACGTTTTGAAAGGATATTAGAATCTTTAGCTGAATCAAAAAAAACCATGTCAATTATATTTTGAATTACTTGATTTATTGGTTTGAATATTATTGCGGTTATATTTTTAATCCTAACGTGATCAAAAATAAATAGTTATAATAAAATAATAATTGATTCTTTTAAAGATCAATAAACTTATTGAAGTTAATCTGACACTAAATAATTGATAAATATAGTTTAAAACATGATATAATTCAATTAACTAAAATTTTAAAAAAGGAGAATTAATATTATGTTTTTAAATAATATTGACACTCTCTTAACAGTTATATTAAGTGCTGCTACTCAAGATCCTTTTAGATATATTGGCGCAGGAATAGCTATTTTAGCTTGTTTAGGTACTGGTTTAGGACAAGGTTATGCTGCTGGAAAAGCTGCTGAAGCGGTAGGTCGTAATCCAGAAGCGGAATCTAAAATTAGAACAATTATGGTGGTCGGTTCATCAATTGCTGAATCTGGAGCGGTGTATAGTTTAGTTGTTGCTTTATTAATTTTATTTAAATAAATTTTATGCTGTTATTTAATGTGCAAGAATATTTTGATAACCCTTTATCAACTTTTTGAACAATTTTAGCTAATGTAATTGCCGGATTAATCTTATTATGCATCGTTACTAAATTAGTTTATAAGCCTTTAATCAAAGTATTAAAAAAACGTCAGGATTATATTAATGCCACCATTGATAAAGCAATGCAACAAGAAGCGGCAAGTTCGCAACTGTTAATTGATAATCAAATAGTAATCCAGCAAAAAATGCAAACAATTAACGAATTTCAGCATCAAGCAAAGCTTGATGCGGAAGCATATCGCACATCATTAATTACTAAAACAAAACACGAATGCGATGAACTCTTAGAGCAACATCAACAAGAAGTGGCTGAATTATGAAAAACAACCCAACTTGATTTTAAAGATCAAGTTTTAACAACTTCATTATTATTAGTAACTAAAATATTAAATAAAGAAATTGATACCACAGTTCATCAAGCGCTATTTAAAGAATTTATTGATAACATTCGGTAAATTATGCAAAAAGAATTAAAATTTAATTACTTGATTAATGGATTATATAGTGTGATGGAAACACATCACCAATTAAAAGAATTGACCATGGTAAGTGAAACCATTAAACATGCTTTGGCAAATAACAAATCTTTCCAACAATTTATTGAACACGACATGATTGATAAACAAACAAAAAAATTATTTTTGCAAGAAGTAATTAATCAAAAATATAGTTATTTTTTAAATTGATTATGAATTATCATTGATTGAAATTTAATTACATGATTAGCAAACATTATTGAAGCATTAATTGAATTTATATTGGTTAAGCGGGGAGCTAAAATAGTTTATGTAAGTTCAGCACAAATGTTTACAACATCGCAATTAGCAACTATTAAAGCTAAATTAATGGTTAAATATCAAACAAATATTCATGTAATTCATGCGATTGATATTAAATTATTAGCTGGTTTTAAATTACAAGTTGATGATATGGTGATGGATTATTCGGTCCAAAATAAATTAAAATTATTGTTACATAACATTAATAACAACTAAGCAAATATGTCAAAAAAAATCACCGAAATCATTGATTTAATTAAAGAAAAAATCGTTAATTATGATCTGTCAGTAAACGACGAATCGCAAGGTAAAGTTATCACGGTTGGTGACGGCATTTTAATTGTAAAAGGTTTAAAGCATGTCATGCTTGGTGAAATATTAGCATTTGATAATGATGTTTATGGATGAGCCATGAGTTTAGAAGAAAATTACATTCGCGTTGTATTATTAAATAATCAACATACTATTAAAGCAAACGATATTGTTAAAAGAACTGAACGTCTCATCGATGTACCAGTGGGCGACAATTTATTAGGACGGATTGTTGATGCATTAGGTAATCCACTTGACGGGAAAGATTTAAACATTGAAGCACGCCGTCCGATTGAAAAACTAGCTTCGGGCATTATGAGTCGCCAATCAGTTACACAAGCCTTACAAACCGGTATCTTAACCATTGATGCCTTAATCCCAATTGGTAAAGGACAACGTGAATTAATTATTGGCGATCGACAAACCGGCAAAACATCGGTAGCTATTGATACCATTATTAATCAACGCGATAAACAAGTGTATTGTGTCTATGTTGCGATTGGCAAAAAACAATCAGAAATATCAAGAAACATTCATCGTTTAAAAATCAATCATGCGCTAGTGTATACAACTTTTGTAGTGGCGTCAGCAAGTGATTCGCCCGCCATTCAATTCTTAGCCCCTTATACAGGCATTACTATCGCCGAAACATGAATGGAACAAGGTAAAGATGTCTTAATCATTTTTGATGATTTATCAAAACATGCCGTTGCATATCGTACATTAACATTATTATTAAAACAATCTTCCGGTAGAGAAGCTTATCCAGGCGATATTTTTTACGTCCATTCGCGTCTCTTAGAACGAGCGGCGAAATTAAATGATGCCTTAGGTGGCGGATCCATCACTGCTTTACCAATTATTGAAACATTAGCGGGTGATATTTCAGCATACATTCCAACTAATGTAATTTCAATTACTGATGGTCAAATTTATTTTAAAATTGATTTGTTTAATGCTAATATTCGTCCCGCGATTGATTTTGGTTTATCAGTATCGCGGGTTGGTTCAACCGCCCAACACCCCGCTATTAAAGAAATGAGTAGTAGTTTAAAACTTGAATTAGCTTATTTTAAAGAATTACAAGCTTTTTTACAATTTGGATCCGATGTTGATATTAATACCAAACGTATTTTAGATCACGGGCAACGGGTTGTAGAAATTTTAAAACAACCTCGTGAATTAAGTTTAACAGTTCCATTACAAGTGATTATTTTATTTGCAATTAAAGCCCGCTTAATTAGTTGAATCCCTTTACCAGCAATGCTTCATTGAAAAAATGAATTATTAACATATTTTCAAAGTAAAGGCGTTAAAATCTTACACCGCATTGCTAAAAAAACCTGCTTAGACAATCAGTTAAAAAAATTAATCACCCAACAACTAGCAATATTTACCGTCCAGTTTGTTAACAAACTGGACCAATATGATCACACATTATATGGTTTAGATAAAGAATGAGATATATTAAATCAATTAACTAAACATGATCCAAAATAAAGAACTTGTTAAAAAAAGAATTAAATCAATTGATGCCACGTTTAAAATTACCAAAGCGGTTGAATTAGTTTCAATTGTAAAATTAAAAAAACTAATTAACATCATCACCCCGATTAAAACATACGCTACATCGCTCTATGATGTTTGTAATAATTTATTATTACAAACATCACCGCTTAATCAAAAAGTTCAACACCAATTATTAAATCGCCCAACACTCTGAATTGTAATCAGTGCTGATTTAGGTTTTTGTGGATCTTATATCCACAATTTGCATCAATTGTTAGAACAACAAGTGGCAATGCATGATCAATTAATTTGTTTTGGTACCAAAATCATTAAATTTATCAAGCACCGTCATTGAAAGAACACAACAACTGGTTTACCCGGTTTAACAATTAATAATGCTCATGATTTGATTACTAAAATTGTCGTTGTGATATTAACGCTACAAGCGACACAAGCTATTTATAAAATCAAATTAATCTATACTACATTCATTAATACGGTCACTTTTGTCAAAAACATTCGTCAATTGTGGCCATTAATGGCCACAATTGATAATCACACTGATCAAACAAAACAAATTACATTTGAGCCCCATGCGCAACAAATTATAACCAACACCATATCATTATATTTATACGCTGTTATTTATGGGGCAGCCATTGAATCAATCACCGCCGAACATTGTTCACGCCGCCTAACCATGGAAAACGCTTCTAAAAACGCGGGGGAGTTATTAGAAACATTAAAATTGAGTTATAATAAAATTAGACAAAACGAAATCACCAAAAGTGTCTTAGAAATTGTCAATTATCTACAAAATCAAGATCATGAAACGGAGGTTTATTAATGAAACGCCAACTACCTTCGGTCACAATCATACAACAAGCCACTAATCTGAATATAGGTAGCGTTGTTAAAGTGGCTGGCCCAATTGTAGATGTTAAATTTACAACTTTATTGCCAGCCATTAACAACGCACTCATCATTAAACATGCTGATTATGATATTGTCGTTGAAGTAGCCCAACATATTGGTGATGATTTAGTAAGATGTATTGCCATGTCATCAACAAACGGGTTACAACGTTATCGTGAAGTAATTGACACCGGAGAACCGATTAAAGTGCCAGTTGGTAGTAAAGTGTTAGGGAGAATGTTAAACATCTTAGGACAACCGATTGATCATCAAGGCGAACTTGATGAAAACATCTTGCGCTTGCCAATTTATAAAGCGGCACCGAAGTTAATTGAACAAAATATTAATGATCAAATTTTAGAAACTGGTATTAAAGTAATTGACTTATTAGTGCCGTATGTAAAAGGCGGTAAAATTGGTTTATTTGGTGGCGCAGGGGTTGGTAAAACAGTACTTGTGCAAGAATTAATCAACAATATTGCTAACATTCATCAGGGCATTTCCGTATTTGTGGGGATTGGTGAACGAATCCGCGAGGGGAATGATTTATATCAAGAAATGATTGCTTCGGGTGTCATTGATAAAACAGTATTAGTCTTTAGTCAAATGAATGAACCACCCGGCTCACGGATGAAAGTGGTATTTAGTGGTTTAACAATTGCCGAATATTTTCGAGATCAAAAAAAAACTGACGTATTGTTATTTATTGATAATATTTTTCGATTTTCACAAGCTGGTTCAGAAGTATCAGCGCTATTAGGACGAACGCCTTCAGAAGTAAGTTATCAACCCACATTATCATATGAAATGGGCTTATTACAAGAACGGATTACTTCAACTAAATATGCCTCAATTACTTCGGTGCAAGCTATTTATGTGCCCGCTGATGATTTAACTGATCCGGCACCGGTCGCTACTTTCTCCCATTTAGATGCTAAAATTGTGTTGGATCGTAATATTGCTGCATTAGGTTTATATCCAGCAATTGATCCATTAAATTCAGCATCATTAGTACTAACCGCCGATATTGTCGAAGAAACCCATTATGCGGTAGCTACGAAAGTTAAAAAAATTTTACAACGATATCAAGAATTGCAAGACATTATTACTATCTTAGGGATTGATGAATTATTAGAAGAAGATAAATTAATTGTCCATCGCGCCCGTCGTATTAGAAATTTTCTAACGCAACCTTTTTTTGTGGCCGAAAAATTTTCCGGTAAAGCTGGTAAATTTGTACCCTTAGCTAACAGTATTATTAGTTTTCAAATGATCCTTGATGGTAAATGTGATCATATTCCTGAATCATACTTTTTATATGTAGGTACTATTGATGAAGTTTTAGAAGCTTATCAACAAGATCAAAACGAGGCATAAAAAAGCATGGTACTACAGCTATTATTGCCTACCCAATCACTTACATGACAAAATATTACCAAATTTATGGTTAAAACTACGCAAGGCACAATTACATTATTAGATCATCATATTCCTTTAGTAACCTCAATTATTGCCCAAACGATTAGTTTTAAAGATCAACAGCAACAATGACAATTTAACATTAGTGATGGTTTATTAATGTTTGACAAACATGAGATTAAAATCTGATTAAGTTTTGCCATTGATATCCAAAACCATGATTAAGCAAACTAATGTAGCTATTTTTGCATCAGGTAATGGGAGTAATTTTCACGCCATTGTTACACAATGGCGTGCTGAAAAATCATTTATTAATAAAATAATTTTAATTACTAATCGACCTAATGCTAAAGTGATTGGACTGGCACAAAACTTACACATTCCATATTTTATAATTCCATTAACAACCACTAAAATAGTAATGGAACAAGCTATGTTAACCATTTTAAAAACTCAAGCCATGACGTTTATTGTCTTAGCGGGATATATGACGGTGATAAGTGCTCAATTTTTAGATGATTGATCCGCATGGGTTGGTAATGAGCAATCGATCATTAATTTACATCCTTCTTTATTACCTTTATTAAAAGGAGAACCTGATGCGGTTAATCAAGCATGATTACAAAAATATACTGTAACCGGTATTACCATTCATTATGTGATTGCTGAATTAGATGGTGGTGATATTATTTTTCAAGCAACTTATCAAATATCAGCTCATGACACTTTGGAAAGTTTACGGTATCAAATTCAACAATTAGAACATCGTCATTATTGACCGATTATTAAGCAAGTTTTAATGAAAAAATAATAATCGTCAATATTATGTAATAATTATTATCATGAAACCGTTATTAAAAAAACCAGTTAAAAAACACATGACTACCACCGGTTTTATCTTAGTTTCACTTGGCTCAGCCATTGGCTTAGGCAATATTTTACGATTTCCAATGCTATTAGCTAAACATGGTGGAGCAACTTTTTTAATACCATTGTTATTAAGTATTATTATTATTGGAGCACCATTATTATATTTAGAAATTGCATTTGGTAATAAATGACGACGGGGAAGTGTTAAATTACTTACTGATTTAACCACTAAACCAAAATGATTGGCCACGTGATTTGGTTGATTTCAAACTTTTAATACTGTGTTATTAATGAGTTTTTATATTATGTTGATTGGTTGAACATTATCAGCCACTTTATTATCATTAGGTAATCAAATGATTAGTGCAGCGCCAGAAAAATTTAGTAGCATTATTAATAACGGCTCAACAACGAATAAGCAAGAACTTTTTGCAAGTAATTTTTCACCATATATGTTGTTATGTTTTTTAGCAGTAGTGGCATTTATATTTTTTCTTTCATGAGGCGGTAAATTAAATTTCTTTGAAAAAATTTGCAGTATTATGGTAGTGGCATTATTTTTTATTTTAATAATATTAACTATTTATAGCATTTGTTTACCAAAAGCAACTTTAGGTTTAGAAAAAATGTTTACTCCTGATTGAAACAAGTTATCAACATTAAAAATCTGAAGTGATGCTGCTGTACAAGCTATTTTTTCAATTGGGGTCGGAATTAGTGGTTATATTTTTTGTTCTAAAAATGCTAAAAAAAGTCAGCATTTTTTACCTAAAACGTTAACAATTGTTGCCGGTGACACTTTGGCGGCTCTTTTTGCAGGAATGTTTGTATTTTCAATCATTGGTTTCAAAGGAGGGGCTAACGATGTTGATGCATTAAAAAAAATAGCTGAATCATCTGAAAAATTGGGTTATGCTTTTACATTTCAATATTTTTTTGAAGCTTTTCAAAACATCAATGCCATGACTAAAAGTTATTCAGGCAATGTTATCTCATTTTTGTTTTTTACAAGTGTTGTTTTTGCTGGTTTGTCATCTTTGATAGTTATGCAAGAATCATTATTAAATAATATATCTGAAAATACAACATTAAAACGACCATTTGCGTTTAAATCGATTGGGGCTTGGTTAGTTGTTGTTGGAACATCGCTATCAATCGGAAGTGGCTATGGTAAAAATATTATTGATAGCTTAGATGATGGTTTTTGTCTTAATGTTTTAATTATTTTAATTTCTCAAATAATAATCATGGGCAATAGTAAGTTTTATTACCAAACATTTCATACTAAAAAAACAAATATTGATTATTTAATGATTTTTAAATATTTTTTAATGTCAGCTGGTATATTAATTTTATTAATTGTTTTTGTCATAAAGTGCATGATATTTGATGATCAAACAGGAAAACTACAAAATGTCAAATATGATTATAATATCATTGCAATAATAATTTGGTTTATTTTAACAATTGTTATGCCAACAGTAATGATTTGTTACCAACATAAATGATGATCAATTGGTGATAAAATTAAATCAACAACCAGCCAATTTTATAACAAAATTCAATCATTAAAAAGGGGAAAATAAAGGGATGTTAAGCAATTTTTTAACTACTGGATTAAGTACAACAGCCATTGTAACATTAATATTAGTGTTAGGGCTTTTAATAACTGTTTTTTCAGTAGCGGTTTATTTTGAAATTAAATATAAAAAAAAACAAGATAAAGATGAACAAAATCTTGATGAAACTGATAATGATCTAACTGAAGATGTTCCAGAAATGACATAATTTGTGAAAAAGTTGGCTTTATATCAATGAAACTTTGCTGATTTATATAAAGATGATTTATCTTGAAGCAATGATTTAAAAATATTTGATGTTGTTTTTGAACAAATCGATAAATATCAAAACAAATTACACAACGCACAAGTGTTCTTTGAATTTATTGATTGAAGTAGTAAATTTTATGCAACATTAGCTAAATTAGCTCGTTATACAATGTTAATTGATACAGATCAATCAAATATGATCTATCAACATCGGCGTGATGTATTTGACATAAAATCGCAAGAATTTTATGTCAAAATGTCGTGAGTCACTAATGAACTGAAAGTAATTGGCATTGATAAAATTAATTCATGAATTAATGATCAACCACATTATAAAAATTATTTAAAACATTTTAATTTATTAGCAGCTTCTTTCCCGTATGTGCTAAATGTCGATGCTGAAAAATTGTTATCCCAAGTAGATACATCGCGTGATAGTGCTCAAAAACTTTATAATACTTTAATTGCGGCCGATAAAAAAATGATTATGATTGAAGATGAAGGTGTGCAAAAAGAATTAACAAGTAGTTTATATTGATCTATTTTTAAAAAATCAGACCCCGTATTAGGACAAGCACAACGTTATTTATTAAGTAGCACATATAATGCTCATTTATTTAATTTAAAACATTCCTTTGCGCAAATTTATGAAGCAATCATTCAATCCATGAGTGAAGATACAAATATTAGACAATATCAAAGCAACTTACAACAAGCCGTACTTTATGATCAATTAGATGAAACAATCTTTCATCAAGTAATCTCCATCGGCAAAAAATATCATAATTTAGTTGAAGAATTTATTAATCTTAAAAAAGATTATTTTAAATTACCAAAATTTTATAAATCTGATTATCATGTATCAATTAAACAAGATTTAAAACGTTATGAAATTGAAGCAAGTGGTGAAAAAGTTTTTAAAGTATTAAGAGTGTTAGGTGAAGAATATCAACATGCTTTAAAGCAAGCTTTAGCTGCTGGAGCAGTGGATTATCATGAAGCCACTCATAAACGACACGGCGCCTATTCACATTATGATTATCATTTAAAACCAATTATCTTATTAAATTGAGATCATTCATTCGATGCAATGTTAACATTAACTCACGAAGCGGGTCATTCAGTACACGCATTAATGGAACAACCAAGTGGCTTTAATTATGATGTGCCGTTAGTGTTAGCTGAAACAGCATCAATCATTAATGAATTATTAATGTTTGATGCTGAATACACCGCCAGCACAAGTCATGATCATCAAATTGCTTTATTAGAAAAACAAATCGATGGTATTATTGGTACTTTTTTTAATCAAATTGCTTTTGCAGATTTTGAATGACATGCCCATGATTATAATCAAGCTCAAAAGCCACTTAACGCTGACATATTAGCTAATTTATTTCAAACATCAATGCATAATTTAGGCTTTAAATTTGATCAGCAACCACCATCATCAGAAATTTATTATTGACCAAGAATTTTACATTTTTTTCAAAGTCCATTTTATACTTATAAATATGCCGTTGCCATTTGTATTGCTTTTGAATTTTTTACACAAATTAAACAAGGTAATGTTCAAAACTTTATTAAATTTTTAAAAAATGCTGAGCAATTAAATCCACTTGCTTTATTACAAAGCTTTGGTATTAATTTATCAAATGACATGATATACTTAAATTTAGTTAATTTTTTAATCAGTTTGATTAAAAAATTAAAAAGCTTGTTATCAAAAATTAATGAATAATTGAAAAAAAACCATATTAAATACAACAAATGTAACTTGTCTACTTACACTTGTTACAAAAGAACAAGTAAATGATAAGTTTATTGAGCAAATAGATTTTAAAATTACATTAATAAGTGAAAAAGCAATTTTTTATCTTTTTGTAAATAATATATCACAAATTAATTATGATAATCTATATCCGGTAATAAAAAACTTTATTAATAATACTCCAAAAAATATTGAATTTGATATTAAATCATTTGTGCATGAACAATGATCAGAAATAGAAGTTATTCATTTTTTTGCAGAAATTAGCGCCAACGCTAAACACAAACTATGAACTTTAAAAGCTCCATCACCACCAAACATCATTGCTGATTGGATTTTTAATTCTAAACATCCTGATTTACTAAAAATTTTAGAATTTCATGAATTAAGAGCAAAGATTATGATTGAAGTTCGTAATTTAGAAATTATGCCACCTAATATTTTAACACCACCGGCATTTGCTGATTACATTAGCCAAACCATGTCATCAGTGCCCAACATTAAAACAATCATTTTAAATAAAGCACAAATTCAAGCAGCATCAATGAATTTATTATTAGCCGTTAATCAAGGATCACAATATGAACCTCGCGTAGTGACATTAGAATATTTAAACAATCCAGCAAGCGAATTGACAATTGGTTTAGTCGGTAAAGGTATTACATTTGATACCGGCGGGATTTGTTTAAAACCATCTCAATATCAAATTAACATGAAATATGATATGTCTGGTGCAGCCATTGTTTGTTTAGTCATGAAAATGATTGCTCAATTAGAGTTAAAAGTAAATGTCGTGGCGGTAGCTTGTGTAACTGAAAATGCAATTGGTTCCAAAGCAATTTTAACTGAATCAGTAGTAATTGCTAAAGCTAACAAAAGTGTTGAAATAGTTGATACTGATGCTGAAGGTCGATTAGTATTGGCTGACGGGATTAGTTATGCTTTACAAGAATTATCAGCCACTCATATTCTAACTGTGGCAACATTAACTGGATCAATCCGGGTTGCATTAGGTGGATCAAGTAATGGGGCTTGTTATACTGGAGCATTTACAACTTGTGATCAATGATGAACTTTAATTGCTCAAGCGGCGCAAGATGCTCACGAATTAATCTGAAGAATGCCGATTAATGACAATTTTACAAAAATATTAAAAAAATCAGCCGTAGCTGATTTAAC
This sequence comes from Spiroplasmataceae bacterium, assembly GCA_043756005.1. Classification (GTDB taxonomy): domain Bacteria; phylum Bacillota_I; class Bacilli_A; order Mycoplasmatales; family JAYUTB01; genus JAYUTB01. The sequence continues at coordinate 13,205 of JAYUTB010000006.1, forward strand.
AAATGTTGCTAAATCAGCTACGGCTGATCATATTATTGCTGCCGGATTTTTAAAAGAATTTTGTGATAACAAACCATTGTTACATTTAGACATTGCCGGCACCGACACTACCCATGATCATTTACCGACCGGCGTGATGTTTAAAACCTTAATGCATTATTTTATTAATTTATCATATCAACAACAAAAACATTTGATAAAAACAAATATTAATTAGTTATAAAATGTTAAATAACATTTTATAACTAATTAATAATATAAATGTCTAAAAATAACTTAATTATTAGTAATTGTAGTACCTGATGATTCATTCATTGCTTCTAAAGCATTAGATAAAGAAGTAATAATTGTGATACGATGTGGAGCAGATTTAACAAACTTAATCGCGGCTTGTACCTTAGGTAACATGCTACCGACTCCAAATTGATTATTTGTAATATAATTAGTCGCCTCAGTAACCGTTAATGTAGCTAAATCTTGTTGCAACGGAGAATTAAAATTAATTGATACTTTATCGACCGCTGTTAAAATCATTAACAGATCAGCATTAATAATTTCAGCTAATTTAGCGGAGGCAAAATCTTTATCGATCACCGCTTCAACACCTAGTAAGGAATGATATTTTTGCACAACCGGAATGCCACCACCACCACCACAGATCACTAAATAACCAAGATTGACTAAATCAATAATCATATCTTTTTCAACAAAATCAAGCGGTTGGGGTGACGCGATTACACGACGTCATCCCCTTCCAGAATCTTCTTTCATAATTCAATTATGTTGATTTGATAAATCTTTAACAATTGCTGCTGAATAAAAAGGACCGATTGGCTTCGTTGGATTATGAAACGCCGCGTCAAGTGCATCCACAATGGTTTGCGTAACTAAAGTTACGACTTGTTTTTGAATTGAACGAGTTGTTAATTCATTACGAATTGCATTTTGCAAATGATAACCAATATAAGCTTGTGACATAGCGCCACATTCTGGAAAAGACATTTTTGGAATATTAACGTTGTTTTTTGATGCATTGTCAAATGCATCATTAATCATTCCAATTTGCGGCCCATTGCCATGAACTATAATTAGTTCATGGCCATAACCGATTAAATTAACAATAATTTGCGCGGTATGTTTGACAATATTTAATTGTTCAGTAGGTGAATTACCTAATGCATTACCGCCCAGTGCCACTACAATTCGTTTTTTTAACATGATGTTTTATCTTTGTTAAACAAAAATAGCTCCACATAATAATAATACAATAGCACTTATTATAATAACACCTACTAATGGAGCAGTTGTTTTTATAAATGCCCCGTAAGGAACTTTTGCGATCATTAACGCCGCAGCTAAAATAGCTGAGGTCGGAGCTACTAAATTAATAATTCCGTTAGCAAATGAATAAGCAGTAATAGTTAAAGGTAATATTTTTGGTAGAACTTGAACAGCTCCAAGAATTGGAAAAACAGCCTCTGCAAAACCACTTGAAGAAGGAATAAGAATTGATAATGGTAAAAATGCCATAAACAAAACAATTATAGAAGCAAAATCATTTTTTTGTAAAATCTTTTTTAAAGATTGAGTCATTGAATCTTGCAATTTTGAATCTTTTAAAACTACACCAATCCCTGCAGCTACAGCAATAATCAAACAAACTGGTAGAATATCTGACGCACCACGACAAAAATTATTAATAAATTTTTCTTCACCCGATCAATTTATAGCAGCAATGATAATCGATGCAAGAAAAAATAAAGCAGCTAAATCTAGAAAATATCATGCTCCAAAAGGCTCATATGTAGTCATTAGCCCTGGTACAATACTTGTTAAATAACCTGAATAATTTTTACCAGGATAAACTATTGTTGCAATCATAATAACAAAAACAGTTATAAAAATCCCAAGAATAATTTTACGTTTCACGTTAAATTCAGGCACTTCCTGAGAAACGGCAAACTCTTTATTATAAAATTCGGCTTTGTTAAATAAATATGATTTTTCTGGAAATTTTTGAATCCGTAAAGCATATCAAACTACAAAACCAGTTGTCAAGCCGGTTAATACAAATCAAGAAATTAATCTCAATATTATACCATGTTGTAAAGTTATTAAAGAACCAACTTCTTTTGATGTATTAACTGCAACACCAATTGAGAAAGGATTAATTATAGAACCTACACATCCTATCCCAGCTCCTAATAAAATTGTCATCACCGCTGTTAAAATATCAAATTTAGCAGCCAACATAATTGGAATTAAGATTGGATATAAAGCGATTGTTTCTTCGCCCATTCCATATACTGTTCCACCGATTGAAAAAGAAATCATAACAACTGGAATAATTCAAAATTCTTTGTTTTTTAATTTAGTCATTAAACGTCCAAAAGTTGCGTCTAAAACTTTTGATTCAATAATAATGTTTAAAAAACCACCCAACACTAATATAAAAACGATAATCGATGCTTTTGACTCTAAAGCAAACGCTTTCATAGGTGCTCGAAATACATCTATTACGCCTAGCTTTTTACCATTCTCAGGAAGTACGCCCGGGATTCAAGTAACCATGATTAAGATTAATGTTATAAATAACAAAATCGTAAACGATGAAGGTAATTTTAATTTTTTTAAAAAATTACCAAAATTAAATTTATTTATCATAGAATGACCTTTCTTGCTGGATCAATTACTTTAAAGTAGCCAACATGACTGCTTTGATAGTATGTAATCGATTCTCAGCTTCCTGAAAAACTTTGGAATGGGTTGATTGAAACACTTCATCAGTGACTTCTAGCGCACCATTACCACCAAATTGTTTGATAATGTCTTGGGCAATGTCAGTTTGATCGTTGTGAAAACTTGGTAAACAATGTAAAAAAATCACATCCGGTTTCGCTTGTTGTATTTTCACCATATCAACTTGATAGGGGGTTAACACTTTAATGCGTTCCGCTCAAACTTGCGGATCTTCGCCCATTGATACTCACACATCGGTGACAATCACATCCGCTTCGTGAGCGGCCATATGATAATCGTCCGTTAATGTGATTGAACCGCCATGTTGTTTGGCAATGGTTTGACATTCAGTAACTAATGATGAATTTGGTCATAACGATTGTGGGGCACACGCGACAAAATTCATACCTAATTTAGCACAAATAATCATGTAACTATTACACATATTAAATCGTGCATCACCAAAATAAACCATTTTTAAACCAGCGACATTTTTACCTTTATGTTCTTGCACTGTTAACAAATCAGCTAACATTTGCGTCGGATGATAAAGATCGGTTAACCCGTTTCAAACCGGTACCGTCGCATGTTCAGCTAACGTTTCAATATCACGATGTCCATAACCTCGAAATTGAATACCATCGTACATACCGCTCAATACTTGAGCGGTATCAGCGATTGATTCTTTTTTACCCATTTGACTACCAACTGGTCCCAAATAAGTACAATGCATACCTAAATCATAAGCGGCGACTTCAAAAGCGCATCGGGTACGAGTTGAATCTTTTTGAAACAACAGCACCACGGTTTTACCTGATAATACTTTTTGATCAACACCTTGTTGCTTACCTTTTTTTAAGGTAAGCGATAAATCTAATAGATATTCAATTTCAGTTTTTGAATAATCTAAGAGCGTTAAAAAATGTTTGCCTTTTAAACTAACAATCATCTTTAATATCATCCCTTCAAATTGGCATCGTCATACATCGTGGTCCGCCTCGACCCCGTGATAATTCAGCTGATAGTATTTCGTGAACTTTAATACCCGCTTGTCTCATCAGTTGGTTAGTAATTGGATTACGATTGTAAGAAATTACTTCACCTGGTAAAATGGTAATGACATTAGTAGCGTCATTTCATTGTTCGCGCGCTTGATTAATTGGATCTTCACCACCACATTTAATAAATTGAACTGGTTTGCCAATCACAGCTGCAAAATAATCAAGTAAACTTGTATTAATTTGTTGTTTACCGTGTTTAGTAATTTCAAAGATTTTAAATTGATCAAGATCTTCAAAAATCAACGGATGAACTAAAAATTTATCATGATCAATGTTTGTTAACACAGTATCTAAATGCATATAAGCACGCGTTTTAGATTGTAAATCTAAAATAATTACTTTTTCGTAACTAATTGCATCACTATTAATAATATTTTTAGCTACAATTTCAATCGCTGATACGGTTGTGCGTTGCGTAGCACCAATGATTAACGTGGTGTTGTTTAATACTAATACATCACCACCTTCAATACTTTCATGCTCATCGCGTTCATATCAAAAGTTAACTTTATCTTTGAAACGATGATGATATTTTAACACAAAATCGGAAAATAATGTTTCACGGCGTCTTGTTTCTGAAAACATCCGATTAACGGTTGCTCCGTTGCCAATTGCGGCAAACGGATCGCGTTGAAATAATAAATTTGGCAACGGATCAATCACTAATGGATAATCATCACCATCTTTAATACCTAATTCATATTTAGTAACCCCAGCAATCATTTTATTAACCATCGCTTGATGATCAAATGATTTTAAATAAGTAGCTAATACTTGTTGATGGTTTGGTTTTACGCCACATTCTTTCATAAAAGCATTAAACAACATCTCAAAAATTGGTGGATTATCTTTAATTAATTCCGCCACTAATTTTTCAATATATAATACCTCTACCCCAGCAGTAGTCAATAATTTACAAAAATAATCATGTTCATCACGAGCAACTCGCAAATCAGGAGTGTCATCGAACAATAACCTAGCCAGTAAATCAGGTGTTAAATTAGAAAATTCATCACCTGGACGATGAACAAGTACAGTCTTTAACTTCCCTATTTCAGAATAAACATTGATAGTATATTTTTTGTTTTCCATATTTGGAGCTCCAATCTTTTTAATATACAAATGTATTATATATTATATTTGTAATATTTTAAAAACATTTATTAATGATTATTAATAAAAACTTATTAATATAAATATAGGAATCTAGTGCACTAACTCCTTAAATAAAAGTATGATTGATTGAAGCAAATATCACTTACCGCCTCGCGAAAAAGCATTAAAATATGGTTTTGGCGAACTTACTGATCAAGAATTATTAGCCATTATCATTCGCACGGGTACCGCTAAACATACCGTATTTGATGTTGCACAGCAAATGTTAACAAACATTAATGGTTTGGAAAATTTAGCTGATTTTCCAATGCAACAGCTGTTAGAGATTGCTGGGATTGGTGTCAGCAAAGCACTACAATTGGGAGCATGTTTTGAATTAATTAAACGCATCAATATTAAATCAAACCAAAAGAAACATATTTATTTTTATAACATCACGGATGTGGTTACCTTCATGAAACCATACGTCAGCAATTTACGCGTCGAAACATTTTTTTTATTGTTATTTAATAAGCATGGTAAATTGATTAAGTTTATCAGCTTATACGTTGGGACTGATAGTATGATTGTTATTGCACCAAAAGAAATTTTTTATCATGTCATTATCAATAAAGCTAGTAAAATAGCATGTGTACATAATCATCCAAATCAAAATCCGTTCCCATCTCCTAATGACGAACACATTACCAAACAATTAAAAAATATTGCTGACATCATGCATATTGGGTGATGAGACCATTTGATCATGACTGATGCCATGTATTTTAGTTTTGAACAAGCCACCACCTTTAAAATTACTAATGTTACTAACATATCTTAAAAAGATGTTATAATATTAGATAATTTACATAAATAAGTGAGGCTCATATGATAGCGGTTATTGAAACAGGCGGTAAACAATATAAAGTTACGCAAAATACCATCCTATATGTTGAAAAAATTGAACAAGCAGTTGAGACAACCATCACCTTTGATAAAGTTTTATTGTGTGATACATTAATTGGCCAACCTTATTTAACTAATGTTACCGTGCTTGGTAAATTAATTAAACAAGGTAAAAATAAAAAAATTGTTATTTTTAAATACAAACCAAAAAAAAGATACCGTGTTAAAAAAGGTCATCGGCAACCATATACTAAAGTGTTAATTACTGATATTATTGTGGCTTAAACATGATTGAAATATTTATTACCCGTCACCATCACCTAATTAATGATGTGTTAATTACTGGTCATGCTCATAGTCAAGATCAACAAGATTTGGTATGTGCTGGTGTATCGGCAATTGTCTTTGGCATGTTAAATGCGATTGATCAACAAGCCCCAGCATCAACTAATATTGTAGTAAATAATAATCATATCCAACTGCAAATCAGACAACATGACGTTATCATTGATACAATATTAACAACGCTCATCATTCAATTAACAACTATTGCGCAAAAATTTTCAAAAAATGTTAATATTAGTAACATAGTTAAATAATGTATAAATATATTTTAAATATTCAATTTTTTGCCAGTAAAAAAGGAGTGGGTTCAACCAGAAATGGTCGTGATTCAGCTTCAAAAAGACTCGGTGCCAAAAAAAGTGATGGTGAACGAATTAATTGCGGCAGCATTATTTATCGACAACGCGGTACTAAAATTCATCCAGGGAAAAATGTTGGACGTGGCGCTGATGATACTTTATTTGCGTTAATTAACGGTTATGTTAAATACAACATGACCATAAAACGACGGACACAAGTTTCCGTGTTCGCAACCAAGTCATAATTAAGTGAAACAATTATCATCACAAGCCATTAGAGAGCTTTGATTAAATTTTTGAATTACTAAACAACATACGGTCATTAAGAGTGTATCACTCGTACCACTTAATGATCCCACCTTATTATGAATTAATTCTGGTGTCGCCGGCTTAAAAGAAATTTTTTCAGGAAAAATTAAACCAGTCTCAGCGCGATTATGTAATATTCAAAAAAGCGTCCGGACTAACGACATTGACAATGTTGGTAATAATGGACGTCACTTAACTTTTTTTGAAATGTTAGGTAATTTTTCTATTGGTGATTATTTTAAAAAAGAAGCCATTCAATGGGCATGAGAGTTTTTAACCGACCCATTATATTTAGCAATCGATAAACACCATTTATACGTAACTGTATTTGAAGAAGATCATGACGCTTATCAGCTCTGAATTACTGCAACTGATATAGATGCAACCCATCTATTTAAATTAGGCAAAACCACTAATTTTTGAGATATGGGTAATGGCCCATGCGGACCGAACACCGAAATATTTTTTGATCGAGGGGAAACATTTGATCCATCATTAACGGGAATTACCTTATTAATTAATGATATTGATAATGATCGTTATATTGAAATTTGAAATATTGTTTTTTCACAATTTTATAACACTAAACAAATCTATACACCCATGGCTAATCAAAATATTGATACCGGGGCGGGTTTAGAAAGATTAGTTTGTTTATCGCAACGTTGTCATACTATTTTTGAAACCGATCTGTTTATAGATGTGATTAATCATCTGGCAACATTAACAAAACTTGATTATCACGCCGCAACATTCAACACCCAAAAATTATTTAAAATTATTGCCGATCATATGAGAACCATCGTTTTTACAATTAGTGATGGCGTAATGCCTGATAGCAAACAACGCGGTTATATTATTAGAAAACTTATCAGAAAAATAATGCTTTGTGGTTGAAAATTACATCTTCCCCGCCAGTTTTGTGAAGCGTTAGTTGATAAAACTATTTTACCAATGAAGCAATGGTATGATCTTCAACCCCACGCCCCGCTGATTAAAGCGTTGATCATGGCTGAAGCTAACAATTTTTGAAATTTAATCGACCAAGGTGAACAAATTATTAAAAAACTTGCTCAAAAAAACTCAATCATTAATGGAGCCACAATGTTTAAATTAACTGATAGTTTTGGATTACCAATTGAGATTATTGAAACTTTAGCCTACAAATATCAAGCAACGCTTGATCAAGAAGGTTTTGAAGAATGTTTACAACATCAAAAAAACCTCGCGCAAACTGACTATCAAAAGAAAAAACATGATGTTTTTTAATCATATATCATGTCAAACATATATTTAGGCATCGATGTAGGTTCCAAAACATTAGGATTAGCAATCGGTAAACATGGTTTTGCTTTTGCAACTACAACCTTATATTTTCCAGAACACGATTTTGATCACGCTAGTCACCAATTACTGTCATACATGAAACAAGAGCAAATTAATTACTTAGTAATTGGTTATCCAAAACGATTAAATAATCATAAAAGCTCAACCACGATCATGATTGAAAAATTTTTAGCCATTATCGAACAATTATTAATGATTGAACAATCTGATATGCCCATTAAGTTATGAGATGAACGATTAACTTCTAAACTAGCCAGTGAAATATTACAAAGTCGTAATCTTAAAAAACATCAACAAATAAGCCGCAATCATCAATTAGCGGCCCAATTAATTTTACAAAGTTTTTTAGATTGTCATGAACAAGCAACAATATTAGCTTAAAAAAGCTAATTTTTTAAAAAAACATGATTAAAATAGTTAATAATTAAATCAAGAAAAGGTTTTTTTATAACTCATGAATACTCAAGACAAAGTGTTTCACATTACCCAAGAAGGGCTTGATAAATTAAACATTGAAATCAATCATTTAATTAAAGAAATGCGCCCAAAAATCATTGAAGATTTAAAAGAAGCTCGATCTCAAGGTGACTTATCTGAAAATGCTGAATATGAATCAGCACGAGAACGACAAGCTGAAGTTGAAAACCGCATTAAAGAACTTGAATATATTATTGCTAAAACAAAAATTATTGAAAAAACACAACATCAAGGTAAAAATAAAATCGTATCCACCGGTTCAATTGTTTCTTTTAAAAATATTACTAGTAAAGTGATTGAAACCATTCAAATTGTGGGCGATTTAGAAGCTGATCCATTTAACAACAAGCTTTCTTATAAATCACCGATTGCTAAAGCACTGCTTAATAAAGAAGTCAAAGATGTTATTGAAATCATTGATATTTCAAGCAGTTACAAAATTGAAATATTAACCATTGAATAATCCATTTATGATCCTATGACACAATCGAGTAAACCTAAAAGTACCTTTTCTAATCTTGGCTTTATTCTTGTATTATTAGGCGCTGTCATTGGCTTAGGCAATATCTGAAGATTTCCACGTTTATTAGCTAAACATGGGGGTGGTAATTTTTTAATTTGTTTTTTAGTAGTATCAGTATTAATTACCTTACCCGTTATTTATTGAGAACTATCTTATGGTCGACGGCTTAAATTAGATAATGCGCAACTATTTGAATCATTAGCAAAAAGCCCTGGTAAAGCGTTTGGTTTTACAATTGGATTTATCCAATTTGCGTGTTTTATTTATTATTTAACCATGACTGGTTGAGCAGTAATGTTTTTTGGAAATGCTTTTTATGAAATTGTTAATCCACAGTCAACAGATGTACAATTGCTTGAAGCAATTAAAGGTGATGCGTCAGCAACCGTTGGTAATATTTTAACATCAAGTTTTGTTTGAAAAACCGCAGTGGCTTTTATAATTGTTTTTTTAATAGCATTTGGAGTAGTAGCTTCTAATAATAAATCAAGTATTGAAAAAATTAGTAAATTTATTATGCCAATGTTTTTTGTATTAACCATTATATTATTATGTTGTACTGTTAATTTAAAAGGCTCTTTTAGAGGGATTAATGAATTAATGAATTGAGATAAAACAATCTGACAAACAGAAGTTTGAAAAGATGCAATTCAACAAAGCGTTTATAGTGTTGGTGTTGGAACTGGGGTATATATTGTTTTTTCTAAAAAAATCAACGCAGGAAAAAGCAACCTTAATAAAGCAGTTTTATTAATTAGTAGTGATTGTTTAGTATCAATCATCGCAGGCATAATTATTTACTCTGTATTAGGTGAAGCTTCCATAAAAAAAACAGAGATTTTTAAAAATATAAAGAATCGTGATAGTAGTTTTTTCTTGGCTTATGAATATCTACCGCAAGCATTTAAAGACTTGACAAACTCTCCTGCATTTAATAATGTTTTAAAAGGGGGATTTTTCTTATTATTAAGTATTGCTGGCATTACTACTGCAATTGTATTACTTGAAGTAGCGCATGATTCGATTATTAACAATACAAAAATCAATAAATGATTAAGTATTGGTATTTTAAGCGCAATAACAATAAGTTGTGGATTAATATCAACACTTCAAAATGGTCGGGCACTTGTTGATGTAGTTGATTTAACAACGGCAACATTTGCAGTATTTATTGTATTAACTCAAAATTTAATATTTTTAATTAATAATGTTAAATTTTTAAATCTTAAGTATCAAAAAACATTAATTTTTAAACGTTATACTCAGACAAAGCGTGAAAGTCTAAAAACGATCACGATGATTATTTCTACCATCGGTTTAATTGCTTTTGTGGTATTTGGTTTAATTGATCTTAAAAATGATGTGGCAGTTTTTAGTTGAAGTATTGTATTGATTGGTATATTACATATTGTCATTCCATTAGGCGTTGCTTTTTACTTAACTTATTATAAAAAAATATTAAACTACATTAAATGAAACAAACGACATTAAAAGAAAAAAAAGCGCTGGTTCAGTTTGTTAAACAAACCTTACATTCATTAGTTGATGAACCATCTTATCAAAAACTGCGAAAACATATTACAAAAAAAACATTTCATAGTTTACAATCGCTATGTAAACTATGAAATGTTAATGAACCACAAACGCAATCAATGGCGCTGATCAGTATATTATTAATTAATGCTTTAACAACTCAAGAATCATTTAAATGACCAAGCACTTATCAAACCACGATTGATCATCTCAAAACCACTAAATATCTTCAATATCAAGCTAAAATCAATGAGATTAATCAAGTACTTGATACAAGTAGCTCATTAATTGATATTGCACTGATTAATGAAGCTGGATTAATAATTAACGCTGAGTGTTGTAATAATGTTGCTGATGACATTTGATACAATTTAATGTGATATTGATGATGATGATGATTTAAAAAATATAATTTTAAAATTATTAAACTGAATCATGATGATCTTGACCATGATATTAATTATTTAAAATTAAAATTATATTTTTTAAAAAACATTCAAACATGATTGCAAGCAACATACGGGATGGATTATAATCTTTATCTTAAAAAAATCAATCTGATTATTAGTAACTAAGTTTAAAAATTAAAAAAGTCTTTTAACAACACCAAACGTGATGGATGTTTTAATTTACGCATTGCTTTGGTTTCAATTTGTCGAATCCGTTCTTTAGTGACTTCAAATTCTTTACCAATTTCTTCTAAAGTTTTGGGGATACTATATAAGTTTAAATGTTGTTTTAAAAGTTCACATTTTAAAATAACATCATCTTCATCAATCAAGACTTTATGTAAAGGCGTTTTTGAATGAAGTTGAAAACTTTCAAATTCATTAATTAAAGCTTGATAATTAGAATTAGGTTCATCTTGTAATGCTTTAGCAATTCGAAACACAATTACAAGTGTAGTTGGAATAATACCAAACCGCATGCGAATAATTTTTTCTTCTTTAGCGGTTAAAATATTTTCAAAAATACTGTCTAATTCAGTTCGTAATTTTTCTTGTTCTGAATACATCATTGGCGATATAATGCTTTTATCTTCCACAAAATCACTAAAATGAGTATCTTCATTATTAATTGGTTTATTAAATGAAATTGGTTCAATAATTAATTTTTTAATGTCATTTAATTTTTGTTCTGATAAGTCCATTTTTAATTCTTGAATAACATTTTCATAGTTAGGATCATGACCAAGTTTTTGAGATAAACGACGTTCCACATTATTAATCTTATTAATCGTTTCAATTAAATGCACGGGAATTCTAATGGTTCGCGCTTGATCAGCAATTGCTCGCGTAATTGATTGTTTAATTCATAATGTTGCGTAAGTAGAAAATTTAAAGCCTTTGGTATAATCAAATTTATTAACCGCTTTAAATAAACCAAGATTACCTTCTTCAATTAAATCAATAAATTCTAAACCACGGTTTAAATATTTACGAGCAATCGAAATAACTAATTTTAAATTATAAACAATTAATGCATCACGGCCAGCTAATTTAATCGTGTTATCTTCCGATTCTAACATTTTGGCATAATGAACTTCTTCATCTTTCGTTAATAATTTACTTTTACCTAACGAAGTAAAATAAAACTTAATAATATCTTGAATTTTAAAACGATCAACATTACGATCATAACTAATTTTAAAATCCGGTTTCTTTTTAATTAACGCATTATTTGATAAAGCTTTATCAAATAATGTTTCTTCAGCATCATTTTCAACCACTGGATCAATATGATCATTCATGGCATCTTCATCAATATTATCAATATCAACAGCTAAATGATCATCTTCTTGAATAGTAATATTTTTTTGAACCAAATCATCATACACAATATCCATGTGTTCGCTCAATTCAGGATGTTTTTCAATAAAATTAGCAATATCAATTTCATGGATTATATCGTCCTCAATGGTCACTGATTCAAAAAATAATTTTAAAATTGAAACTAATTTGGTTTTTGGTGGAGTTGGTTTGTTTGGCATAATTTAAATTTATTGCTTTAATGGCAGTACAAAATGTTGTAAATCAGCAATATCAGGAGCAGTAATGTGCATCGAACGATTATGATCGGTAATTTTAAGACAAATCGTCGGTGATTTTTGAAATGATTGAATTGTTGCTAATAAAGCAAGACTATTGGTTAATAACTTTTGTTCACACCCTTGCAACTGAATGGCTTTAATTAAATCATAACTTTCGCCGACTTGGGTAAGTTGTGATTTAATTACGAAACCAGCTAAAGTAATATTTATTTCAATAATTCGATAATCACTATCTTTAAATAAAGCATTAGCTCTTAATAAAGATTTTAATAATGGTTTTGTTTTAATCATCACGGTTGTTTGTATGTTAGAGGTTGCAATTACGCTGGTATCTCAACAATCCGTCGTGATTAAGGTTGACATAACTTTAATATTATTTTGTATAAAATACATGATGTTATCTAATAAATAAATGTCAATCGGAGATTGTTCAAAAATATTTGTTAATTCTTTAATAATTTTAAATGGCACTAGCACACTAAACGACGCCAATTCAGTTGGTAGATTAGTGGTTTTTTGAATAGCGATCCGAAATGCATCTGATCAACTAATATCTAAGGTTGGTGATCGATAAGAAAAATTAACCCCTTTCATGCCATCTTTCTCATGAAAACATAATTTACTATCTAAATTTTCAAGCGTTTCATATGCAACAGTGATTGGAACGGCAGTTTCATAATCGGCACTGAATAAGATTGGATATTCAGCGGCATTCATTAAACATAAATTTAAATTAAAATCAACGCCGTTGATGAGTAAAGCATTATGATGTAATCGGATATCAATCATTTCATCATCAATCGTTTTCATAATTTCAAATAAAAATTTAATTTTTATTAAAGCAATGCCGGGTTCAATCATTTGACATTGCTCATGATTATTAACGGCTATTTGCACAACTGATGAGCCATCTGCACCAGTTAACGTTAATAAGTCGTGAGTAGCATGCATATAAATCCCAGATAGCATTGGGGTTGGGTTATTTTGATCAATAATTTTAATAAATTTAGTAAGGATATTAAAAAAATATGATTTAGAGACTTTTAAAAACATGATCAATTAAACAAATTCAATAATTGAGATGGTTGAATTATCACCTTTACGATTTCGATATTTTAGCACTCTTGTATATCCGCCGGGACGTGTTGCAAAACGTTTTGCTAAAACATCAAATAATTTGCGTACAACTTCATCTTTACTATTATGATGTAATTGAATCAAACTAATGGCTTGACGACGGCTATGTAAACTGCCATCTTTGCCGAGCGTAATTAGCTTATCAGCTAACATTTGTAAACGTTTAGCACGGGCGTGAATAATTTCAAGTTTTTCGTGCAAAATCAATTGCGTTGCTAAACTAGCAAAAACACCTTTTCTTCAAGCACTGGTTTTTTTAACGGCCATACAACATGATATTCTTTTACTAAATTAAACTTTTCTAAAAAATAAATTTAATTGAATTAATTTGTCTTTAATTTCTAAAAATGATTTTTTACCTAAATTATTAATTAATTTAACTTCATCTTCAGTTTGATCAATTAATTCTTTTAAAGTTTCCACACCAATTTTTTTTAAACAATTGAATGATCGAATTGATAAACCTAATTCTTCAATACGTTTGTTAAGATCTTTGTTAAAACATTCTTCAACTTCGGTTTCAGAAAACACTTCAATGTTTTGATAATTTTTACTCACATCTTCAAAAACATCTAAATGAGCTTTTAAAATATTAACGGCAATGCCAAGGGCATCCATCGCTTCAATAGCACCATTAGTTTCAATTTCTAAAATTAATTGTTCTAAATCATCAATTTTACCAATTTTGGTAATTTCGGTTTTACAATTAACACTCACAATTGGTGAAAAATTAGAATCAATTGTAACAACACCAATCACTGGTTCAATACTTTTATTTTCAATAAAAGTTTTAAAACCACGTGAATAACGAGCATATAATTCAACATTCATCGTGGTTGCTTTTGAAACATTAGCAATGAGTAGATCTTCGTTAATGATTGAAATACCATCCGGACAAATAATATCTTTTGCATAAACTGGACCAGTGTGATTGGTTAAATTTAAATGTAACACAATTTTTTCATCAAATGTTACGGTATTAAGTAATGGTTTTAAAATAACTTTTTTAAAATTTAACACAATTTTTGGTAAAGGTTCAATGATGCCGGGAATGGTACTAAATTCTTGATTAAAACCAGGCATTCTAAATCCATAAATGGCTAGTCCAGGAATAGAAGATAATAAAATTCTTCTTAAAGCATTACCAAAGGTAATACTAAATCCACGTTCCAGCGGTTCCACAAATAATACCGTTTTATTTGGGTATTGTGGATCAAGCATTTCTTTTTTAAATTTTAATTTTAAAAATGATTTCATATATTTCGATACTTTCTTTGATGTTACATTAATTTCGGGGTTTTTTAGGAGGTCGACATCCATTAAAAGGAATTGGGGTAACATCTTTAATGATGGTTATTTCTAAGCCGTTCGCTTGTATTCCTCTGATAGCTGGATTACGACCCGGACCCATCCCTTTTACATTAACGGCCACACTTTTTAAGCCGAACCGCACAATCGCTTTTTTAACGACATTAGCTGCTACAACTTGCGCAGCGAAAGGGGTAGATTTTTTTGATCCTTTAAATCCAGAAGCTCCTGCACTAGATCACACAAAAATCTTCCCTTGTTCATCGCTAATTGAAATAATAGTATTATTAAAAGTAGCATAAATATGGGCAATTCCTTTGAGAATTAATTTTTTAACCTTTTTTATTTTTTGCGCTGGCAAAGCAACTGACGGCGTAGGTGATTGGTCTTGAATTTCTTTTATTGCAATATTCATTGTTATATTTTATCAAATTTTCCTATTTATTACCTAAATTTCGTGATTTTAATGCGCGAGCCGTGCGAGCGTTTTGATGACTCGATTGACCACGTACTGGCAAACCTTTACGATGCCTCGTACCACGATAACAACCAATATCCATCAAATTTTTAATACTAATTGAAATCATTTTTCGTAAATCACCTTCAATTTTATACTTAGTCACTTCTTTGCGAATATTAGTTAATTCTTTTTCATCTAAATCTTTAACCCGTTTAGCATGATCAATTTTTAATCGATTCACAATTGCTGCAGCAATGGTTGGCCCAATGCCATAAATATAACGTAATGAAATAATCAATCGCTTATGTTGAGGAATATCTATACCACAGATGCGCGCCATATTAAATTACCCTTGTCGTTGTTTATGTTTAGCAACTTCACACGATACAATAATCTTACCATATCGTTTGGAAAGTCGACACTTAACACAAATTGTTTTTACAGAAGTCCTTACTTTCATATTATATACCTTTTTTTAAGAATGTTATTGACTGCGAAACACAATTCGACCATTGGTTAAGTCAGAATTTGATAATTCAACAATCACTTTATCTCCCGTCAAAATTTTAATATAATGAATTCTCATTTTTCCAGAAATATAAGCAGTAACAACTTGACCATTGTCAAGTTTTACTTTAAAAACGGTATTTGATAAATTTTCTAATACAATTCCATTTGCTTTAATAATATCTTTCGTATTCATTTTAAGCTATATTATAACATTTTTTTTATAAAAATTAGTTAATACTTGACATCCTGTGTCAGTAATTAAAATAGTATGTTCAAAATGAGCGTTATATTGACCATGCACTGATTTAACCGTTCACCCATCACTGGTAATATAGATTTGATCATCGCCCATTTGCACCATTGGTTCAATACAAATAACCATCCCCGCTTGTAAAGTCATGCCAGTATTTTTTTTACCAACATTCGGAATCAGCGGTGCTTCGTGTAACGAAGCGCCAATGCCATGGCCAGCAAACTCTTTCGGTAAAAAAAATCCACGTGATTCAACAAAACTTTGAATCGTGGCGGAAATATCGCCAATCCTTACGCCAGGTCGGAGTATATCAATCGCCGCTTGTAAAGCTTGTTCAGTAACCATCACTAAATCAGTATAGGGGGAAGTAACATCATCTAAAATAACCGTAAATGCAGCATCAGCATGATATCCTTGATAAGCCACGCCAATATCAATGGAAATTAAATCGTGCTTTTGAAAAGGGATGTGATTAGGTATCCCATGAATCACCGTATCATTAACTGAAATACAAAGCGCATGTAAAAAGCCATGGTATCCTAAAAAAGAAGGAGCACCACCTAAATCAAGCATTAATTGATGCGCAAGTTGATTAAGATAATGACCAGTCACACCTACTTTAAGTTGTGTTTTTAAAAAAACTCCCACCGTTGATAATATGTCGGCCGCTTTAGTAATGGCTTGAATAGCCAGCACATTTTTAATCATGATAGGTGTTAATTAATGTCGCTAAAGTTGCAAATACATCAGCTTGTTCAGTATCGATGTCAATCACCACCGTTTGTGATTGATAAAATTCAATTAAAGCCCGATGATTATTTTCATAAATAGTTAAGCGCTGTTCAATAATGGTAACATCTTGATCGTCGGGGCGACTAATTAAGGGTGTTTGATCAACATCACAAAGATTAGCGATGTTAGGTGATAAAGCTGGCGTATTTAAATTATAAACTGCATGACATAATGTGCACACCATCCGTGCCATAATTCTTTTTAAGATAGCTTGTTTAGTGATTTTTAACACGAGTACCAGATTAATATGTTGATTCATATGTTTTAACATGACATTTAAATGATGGGCTTGCGTTAAATTACGCGGATAGCCATCAAACACAAGTTGATGCATATTATCACTAATATACCGTGCAAGCACTCGATTTACTAAATGATCAGGTACTAATTGACCGGTTAACGCATATGATTTAATATCATTTGCTAACTGATCATCGCTGGTTTGACTATAGTCGGTTAATAAATTGCCCATGGCAATTGTTTTAAAATGATAGTAACGTTTTAAATAACCAGCAAGGGTACCTTTACCTGAACCAGCTGGCCCTAATAAGACAATATTCATCGATTAATTACCTATCACAATCCACCTTGATCATCAGTCAGATTACGTTGCAAATTCATCTTTGCTTTAGCAACTAGCGCTTTTAAATTATCCTTAATTTCAAGTGCCACACTCACCATCACGATAAATGATGTACCACTAAACATTAAATGAGCTGGCAACTGAACTAATTGCACCATTAAAAATGGCACTCATGACACGGTTAATAAAACAAACGATGACATAAAGTTTAAACGATGAATTATTTTTTTTAAATAAATATAAGTTTGTTTGCCTGGTTTTAAGCCAGGAATATATGTACCCGCTTTTTGAAATGATTTGGAAATTTCATCACTATTAACTTGAATCCCAGCATACACAAAAATAAAAAACACTATAAAAGCTGAATAAACCAACATCCCTTGTCATACTTGCATATTAAGTCACTTATTTGCATCAGTCATTTGCAAATAATTAACAATCATTTGCATCCCACTCATAATGGTGGACGCAAAAATAACTGGCAAAATGCCAGCAATATTAATTTTAAAAGGTAAAAAAGAAGAAATAGTTGTTTTATCGCTCGATAAAGCTTTACCAGTTTGTTGTAAAGGTACGCGACGTTCCGAATTAGCCACAAAAATAACAAATAACATAATAAAGATTAATGCTAACACATACGTCATAAATGACACCACATTTTTATTGAGTATGGCGGTATTTGCAGATCAATTACTAGTAATTGATGTTGTAAACATTTGTAAAAAATTATCAACAATCCCAACAGTAATGCTTGTAAAAATTAATAAAGAAACTCCGTTACAAATCCCATAGCTAGTAATTAAATTACCAAGTCACACTGCAAAACAAGTTCCAAAAATTAAAAAAATAATGAGTAATGCTAAATAAAAATCATACTTATGTGATAAATTAGGATTATTCCTAGTAAATAATTTAATTAAATTGGGATTATTGCTGCTGGCAATAAAAAGTAATCCTTGTAATATCGCTAAGGGAATTGCTAAAACATAAATCATTTTTTCCATAATAGTTTTAGCATTTTTAGAATTTTTGATTTTTTTTGATAAAGATGGTATTAAACCAGAACAAAGCACATTAATAATAATTGACGCAGTAATGTATGGCGACACACCTAATAAAAAAATTGAAAAATATTTACTACCACCACCACCAAACATTGATAGCAGTGACATTGGTGATGTTGAATCAGCAGACGATGAAGATTTAAGTTCAAGCCCAGGCAACGTCAGATGAGTTCCTAATTGAAACACCGCTAACATTAATAATGTAAAAATAAAAGCCTTTATTAATGCTTGATAAGCAATTAATTTGTCTTGCAATACGTGAATAGATTTTTTTAACAACTAAACACCTTAGTAATTAATTATAATAATGCAACTTTACCATGTAATGCATTAATCATCGCCATGGCTTGTTTAGAACACCGATGAGCTTGCACGGTAATTTGTTTCGTTAATGTGCCATTAGCTAAAATTTTTATCAATGCTTTGGGTGAATTAATAATGCCGTATTGGATAAAAGTATCAATGGTAATATCAGTTGGTGTTAAATTTTCTAACATGGTTAACGTAACAATCGTGTAATAAATTTTATGAATATTAGTAAAGCCACGTTTGGGCAAACGTCGATATAATGGCGTTTGTCCGCCTTCAAAACCAATTCTAGTACTACTTCCGCGGGCTTGCTGTCCTTTAGTGCCGCGCGTACACGTTTTACCAATCCCGGAACCAGTGCCACGTCCCACCCGTTTTTTAGGGTGTTTTGAACCAGGGGTAATTTTTAAATTATTTAAATCCATATTAAGTTATCTCCTTAGTAATAGCATCGATAATCATTGATGGTTGATCAAGTGGCGTAATTGATAATAACAATCCATCATCATTAGCTGATTTAACGACAGACGGCTTTTGTTTTAAATGTTGTATAAATTCACGCGATTTCATTTGACTTAATCCATCTAAGGTTGCTCTAATACAATTAATTTTATTACTCGAACCTAAAATTTTAGCATAGACATCTTTAAAACCGATTAATTTTAACACAACTTGCACAGTGCCACCTGCCACAATTCCTTTGCCCACCGGCGCTGTTTTAATTAATACTTTCGTAGCTCCACAACGACCAATAATATCATGAGGTACCGTTGCCGTTAATGCAAACGGTAATGTAAATAATCGATTTTTTGCAAAATTAAATGATTTTTTGATAGCATCAGCCACATCATTAGCTTTGGCTTTGCCTAAACCAACCCGCCCTTTACTATCACCAACCACCGTAATTGCTAAAAATCGAAACCGTCGTCCACCTTTAGTAACTTTAGTAATTCGGTTAATACAAATTAATTGTTCAATAAATGGTGATTCACGGGGCACATAATTACTAGCAGTGGTTTTGGTATATTTTGATTCCATAATTTTAGATCTTTATGCCTTCACTACGCAATGTATCAACAAAAGCTTTAATTTTTCCATGAAAAATATACCCACTCCGATCAAATACCACATGATCAATATTTTTTGCTTTAGCTAACTTAGCTAATGTCACGGCAAGTTTGATACAACCCGCTTTATTAATTTTAACATTTTCTGCCTTATCAAAATTAAAAGTTGCATAAGCGACTAACGTATGCCCAGCTTCATCATCAATTATTTGCGCATAAAAATGATAATTAGATTTAAAAACCGTTAATCTTGGCTTCAATAATGTCCCAAAGATTTTTTTTCTAATTCTTAAATGTCTTTTTTTTCTTAAAATATTACGACTGTCGTGCATGATATCTACCTATTTAGTAACCTTTTTACCAACTTTTAACCTTACTTTTTCATCAACGTACCGAATCCCTTTACCTTTATAAGGTTCCACGGAACGAAAACGTCGCACCGTAGCAGCCATTTCACCAACTAATTGCTTATCAGCGCTTGAAAATTGAATTTTTGTCAATCCGACACAAACCACTTGCACTTCAGGATGAGGTACAAATTCAATCACATGTGAATAACCTAAATGTAATACTAATTTATCATTCAATCATAACGCTTTATAACCAACCCCTCTAATTTCAAGTTCTTTAACAAATGGCGTTATTAAACCCTGTACCATGGAAGCAATGATTGAATTAATCGTCCCTGATAAAGCTAACGTATCTTTATTTTCTTGTAAACTAACGACTGATAATGTATTATCAGCTTGTAATAAATCAATATTATTTGTAATCTTAAAACTTTTAACAAGTTGTTTGGTAGTAATAGTATTGGTAACCGAAACATGTAATGCAGATAATGTTTTAGTAATTTGCAATGATATATCATGAGGAATTTGAATAATTCTTTTACAAACGCGTGACATGATTGACCTCATCGCTTATCAAATATAAGCAAGTACTTCTCCACCAACTTTTTGATCACGACTTTGCCGATCAGTTAGCAATCCGTGTGAAGTTGAAATAATCGCAAAACCAAAGCCATTGCGAAATGGATAAATCTCGCAATAAGGTTTGTAAACACGCAATCCTAATTTAGAAACTCTTTGAAAACCATTAAAAAGTCGACAATTATCTTTATACCGTAAATTAATTAAAAGTCTTTTGTGACCTTTCATATCTAAAACTGTATAACCTTTAATCACGTTTTGATGTAATAAAATTAACACAATGGCGAGTTTCAATTTTGAAAAAGCCACACTCACTGATTTATGATTTCTTAAACTAGCATTTTTAATATTATTTAACATTTCAGCAATTGGATCATTAAAAAAAGACATATCTTGATAAACCTCGTTAATGCTGCCCTATCATGAGGCTTTTTTAACACCGGGAATTTGGCCTTGATGAGCAAACATTCGAAAACAAATTCGGCACAATAAAAAACGACGATACACCGCTTTTGGCCGTGAACAACTTTGACACCTTGTATAAGCTCGGGTGCTAAATTTAACAGCTAACGCATGTTTAACAATTAAAGCTTTTCGTGCCACTAAATTGGTTTGCCTTTTCTAAAAGGCAAACCAAATTCTTTTAAAACAGCAAAAACTAAATTTTTATTTAAGCTATTTGTCACAATTGTAATATCCATACCTCGTATTTTACTAATTTTATCATAATTAATTTCTGGAAACACAATTTGTTCTTTAATACCAAACGAAAAATTAGCTTGCCCATCAAACGAATCAGCTTTAATGCCTTTAAAATCTCTGGTTCGTGGTAAAGCAATATGAATTACTTTTTCTAAAAAAGCAAAAGCTTTATCACTTCTTAACGTAACTTTACAACCAATAATCATTCCATCGCGTAATTTAAAATTAACATTTGATTTTTTGGCTTTAGTAAGCACTGGTTTTTGTCCAGCAATTAATGTTAATTCTTCCAACACTTCATCTTTAGTTTTAGCATTGCCAATTAAATTGCCAAACCCAACATTCAGCACAATTTTCATAATACGCGGCACTTGCATTGGTGTTGTTAAATTAAATGCTTGCACAATTGTTGGAACAATGTGAGTATTATATTTGTTTTGTAAAGTAGTCATATGTTTGATAAGGCTATGTTTTTAATAAAGCTTTTTTACTTTTTCGTTCAACTCTAATTTTTTTACCATCTTCGTTAAAAGCATAACTAATTTTGGAAATTTTTTTATCTTTACCAACGACTAACGAAACATTAGAGATATGAATTTTTGAAGATACAAAACCCATTTTTCCTTTACCGCCTTCTTTTTGTGAAGGTTTAAAATGTTTTGTATCAACAATATCTTTAATACAAACTCATTTATCATTAATAATATCAGTAATGACCCCTTCTTTAGTTTTATGTTTACCAGTAATAACTCTAACTAAATCTTTAGTACGTAATTTTGACATAATTAATAACTCTTAAATCACTTCTAACGCTAAAGAAGCAATTTTGTTAAAACCATGATCTTTGATTTCACGAGCAATTGGCCCAAAAATACGAGTTCCTAGCGGATTTAAATCTTCTTTAATTAATACCACCGCATTGTCAGAAAACTTAACATAAGAGCCATTTTTACGTTTCACGCCAGTTTTAGTTCTCACAATCACCGCTTTAACAATTTGACCTTTTTTGACATCAGCATTTGGCGTAGCATGTTTAACAGTGCACACCACAATATCACCAAGATTGCTGAATTTACGATTAGAACCACCCAAACATCTAATAACTAACACTAACTTAGCACCAGAATTATCAGCCACAATTAATCTTGTCTCATTTTGAATCATGATTTAAATTGCTTTTGAACCTTTAATAATTTCTAATAATCGAAAATGTTTGGTTAAAGATAACGGACGGGTTGCAACAATTGAAACTTTATCACCTTGTTTCGCTTCATTACTTTCATCATGCGCCACTAATTTTGTAGTATATTTAATCCGTTTATGATATTTTGCATCAGTCCGATAATTATCAATCGCTACTACAATAGTTTTGTCCATTTTATCTGATACAACTTTACCAACATAAACTTTACGGTTTGGTTTTAAAACATTAATTATTGACATGCTCAAATTATAAACTTTTTTGAAGTAAAATTAAACTTTTTTAGTAGACATTTTTTCTTCTTTAGTTAATTGAATTTTAGTGCTATTAGTTTTAGGGACTTTCTTTTTAATAATTGGTTTGTCAGTTTGCGGTTTAACATAAGTTGTTTTTACCGAGTGATTTTTTGATCGATTAAAATTTAATCAACTAAAACGTTTGTTTAATATTTTACCACTTGCATCAACTTCTTCTGCCGCGACATTAGCATCTTTAAAAAAATTAAACTTTTTTAAAGAAAGCATTGGTATTTTTTCACCAGCTAATCTTTTTAATGATAAAGCGGTAGCAATTTGTGATGCTTCTTTTTTAGCAAGTTTAATAACATGAGGTTTTTCTAATGAACCAAGTGAGTTTTGAAATTTATAAGCAAATAATTTAGCATTCGCTTCTTCAAATTTAACTTGTAATTCGTGCACCGTTAATTGTCGTAACATTGCAAAAGTAATTGCTTGATCTTGCTTAATTTTGTTCATGATTTACTAAGATGGTTGATGCTTTTTTAACGATTTTAGTTTTAACTGGTAATTTATGACCCATCGCAATAAGCACTTTGTGAGAAGTATCTTCTTTTAATCCTTGAATTTCAAACATAACACATCCCTCTTTAACCACTGCAACCCAACCATCAGGCGCACCTTTTCCAGAACCCATCCGTACTTCAATTGGTTTTTTTGTAGTTGCTAGATGTGGAAAAATTCTAATTCAAAGTTTACCATATTTCTTAACTGATTTAGAAGCTACCACACGCGCTGATTCAATTTGACGATTGGTAATTCAACCACCTTCGGTAGCTTGTAAACCATAATCACCAAACGCAACATATTTATTACCTTTAGTTAACCCTTTAAAACTAGTGCTATGAGGTTTCCGATATTTAACTTTTTTAGGCATTAACATCATTAATAATTCCTATTCGGTTTGTGAATTTCTTCGAAATTGTTTTGGATTAATAATTTCACCTTTAGAAATTCAAACTTTAACACCAATACAACCATAAATAGTGTTAGCCACTGCTTTTGCATATCCAATATCATTTCGAAACGTTGATAAAGACACGGTACCTTCAGCATAACCTTCAGTACGAGCAATATCAACACCATTCAAACGACCACTTAACAACGTTTTAATACCTTTTGCTCCTGATTTCATAGCAATTTTAATTAATGATTTTTGAATAATTTTATAAGGTAAACGATTTTCTAATCGATAAGCGATTTGATTCGCAACTAGTTGCGAATCAATTTCTGGCACAGCAACTTGTACTGGATTAATAATAATGTTTCGTTTACGATCTTTTAAAGCAATCTGAATTTGTTTAATATAACCATTTAATTTTTCATTATTTTGTCCTAAAACTGAACCAGGGTTAATAATGTGTATAAAAACAACAATGTTGTTTTTGTTTCTTTCTAAGACAATTTTTGATAATGACACGGCCGGGATTAACTTAGTTAAAACTCTTCTAACTTTCATATCTTCATTTAAAAAAACATTAAATTCGTTATTTTTACAAACTCAATGTGATTCAAAATCTCTAATGTAACCTAACCTTAAAGCGTTAGCACTAATTTTTTGTCCCATATTAATATATATATAATATTTATCCTAAAATAAAATAATTAAACTAATTTTAACATGATTTAGGTTTTTTGCATGTTAAATATCAAAAATTATTTTTTACGTTTTTTAATGATTAAAATTAATGCAGTTATTAAAGCAACGATTGATATTGAACCACCAACAGATGTTCCAATAATTAATTCATTTTGATATTTTGTAATAATGTTAGCTTTTTTTAAATCAAAGGTATATAAAGTTTTTTTTCTATCAAAGTCAGTTGTTTCTAATAATTTTGTAAACAACTTGCTTTTTTCTGTAATAGTTTTATAGTTGGTGATTGATGCTTTTCCATCGATGGTATATAAAGTTTTAACATTATCAATTGTTTTTTCAATGTAAGTTATTTTATAATAAGACTTTATTTGATATTCTTGTTTTTGGTTAAAATTAATATCATAAATTACTTTTGTGCCATTAACGGTTGCTATAAATAATTGCATGTCTAATGTTATTGGTGTAATATCAGTGGTACTGTTTTCAATTCTTTTGG
>JAYUTB010000007.1:0-11688 GCA_043756005.1 Spiroplasmataceae bacterium
GTTTATTACACCATCCGACGTATCAATTACAATATCAAAACAACTTACAAAAAGGTTATCCAAACTTAATTTGAGTAGCTGATAAAACAACATGATGAATGATGAGTAATATTGGTCGTCAATTAGCTAAGCTTCATCTTAACTTTACAACCATTACTCCAACAACAACTTCTCCGGTAATTGTCAAAGGAATAGCTGAAAATATTTATTACGTTACAAAAATGAAATATAATGAACTAACCAATACTTTATTCTTTAATAAATATATTACGATTACTAATCTACCAACTACCATTCATGATTATCAAGTCTTTGGAAGATCACCTTTAAAATGAATCATTGATTATTATCAAGTTTCAATTGATAAAGAAACCGGTATAAAAAATGATCCCAATCAACTTGATAGCATTAAACAAAATCCAAAATGATTATTAGATTTAGTGCTAAAAATTATTAATTTAACCACGCAAACGTTAGTATTGGTTGATGAACTTATCAAACAACAACTTAAAGCATCATAAAAACTTGACTTTTATATATATATATATATATAAAATAAAAATAACTTATGTAAAGGTAGTTATTTTTATGAAAAAATTACTAAAATTTACAAACTTAAATAAAATAGTTTTATTTAGTTTATTGTCAGTTCCAACAGCAATTACTTTAACTTCAGCAAAAGATTGTTGAGATCATATAACATTAACAGAATCAGAAGCTAAAAATGGGTTTGAAACTTTAATAGAAAGTTACAAAACACAACAATACGATACTAATTTACAATCAAAACTAGAAACTATTATTGCTAATAATATTGTTAACTTTTGAACACAAGATACTTTTCACGAAAAGTACCAAATTAAAATAAATCCAGCAATTCTTAAATACAGTGATTTAAAAGTTAAAGTAACAATAACAAATTCTATTAGTTCCCAATCCAAAAATCAATTTTCTCTTATACAAGATGCTAACAAACAAGATCTAGCATATTTTGAAGTTAATTATTTTGTAACTTTAAGTGAAAAAGAAATCAAAGAAAATGCAAATAATGCAAAAGCAGAATTTTATATTGTAATTAATAATTTAATAAATTGATCAACAGCACAAGATGAATTAACAAACGCAATTGTCACAGATAAACCAGCGAAACAAAAAATACTAGACAAAGCAAAAAGAACCCTTGATGATTCAATTTCAAAATTAAAAACTTTACAAGATTCAAAACAACTATTTACGGTTTTGTCAAACCATTGACCAATTATTATACAAAATTGAAATAATGTTAATGTAGCACAACGTAATTTAACAAACAGTTGAACAGCCGCTAAACCAGTGAACAAAACAAAGCTCGATTATGAAACAAACATCTTTAATAATTCAATTTTAACATTAAAAACTTCACAAGATTCACCGATAAATTTTACAGATTTCTCAAAAAAATTATTAATCATTAAAGAAAAACTAACAAATGTTAATTCAGCCCAAGATGAATTAACAAAAGCAACTAAAGCATATAAACCAGCGAAACAAAAAAACTTAGATAACAAATTATCAGATTTTCATAATGAATTTAAATCTTTAAAATTTAAAGCAAAAGATGAATATGATGCTTTTATTAAAGCTGAAGAAGAAAAATCAAATTTAAAAACACTTTATGATAGCCTCAAAAAAGCTTTCACTTCATTCAAAGACAAACAAATTAAACTTAATAAAGCCCAAGATGAATTAACAAACGCAATTGCCACAGATAAACCAGCGAAACAAAAAACAGTTGATGATGAAAAAAAACAATTAGCATCATTAGAATTAACGTTTCTAAATCAACAAAAAGCTATAAATACATTAGGTTCTAAACATTTAAAATTAATTCCTAAACCTGATTGATAAAATTAAGCTATCAAAAATCATCAGTTTTTATTTTTAAATTATCTTTTAAAGATAAATAACCCCCCCCTACAAAGCTTTTCGTTGAAGTGCTGATCGTTTTCACCCTGAAAGGTGGTGGCATAGTATCCTTTATCATTGATAATGATTGATTAATGAGTGTTAGCGGTGCTGGATTTAGAAAATCCATTGTGCAAGAATATACCACTATTTATGTAATTAACTTACAAGTTAATATGTTAAACAATGAAGACTTACTAAACATCTAGTTCTAGCTCAGCAACATCAACCGCAATTGTATTGTTAATTAAAACTATAGCTTATGCTAAACGAGGAATCAAAATTTGTTAAAAGTTATTTACATTATTTTTTAATAAAATAAAAATTTAAATATAAAAATATTTTAATTATAGATTTTTTTTATATAAACTGGTATTTAATTTTTAATTAAAAATATTTTTAGCCACTTTATAAAAATTATTATTATATTAATAATAACAGGGTTATGTCATTATAGTATTAATTAATAAAATTTATTAATTAACTATGACAAATTTTAATAAAATTATTGAACAATATCGTGAAATAGCTCGTTCTAAAACAGATGTTGGTGATCGTTTTGAACATTTAATTAAAAGATATTTACTTTCATATCAAGTGTATGGTAATGATAAAATAGACAAAGTTTGATTATGAAATGAGTGACCATTTAAAAACCAATTTGGTGGTCATGATACCGGGATTGATTTAATAGCTTTAACTAACGAAGGTGGTTATTGAGCGATTCAATGTAAATGTTACGATGCTGAAACAATCATTAATAAAGCAGAAGTTGATTCATTTTTAGCAACTTCCGGTAAAACTTGAAAAGATGATAATCAATTACAATGTACATTTAAATTATGTGTATTTGTGTCAACCACTAATAAATGATCTAAAAATGCTGATAGTGCTTTTAAAAACCGAACTACTGATTTTTTAAAAATTAATTTAGCTGATTTAGAAAAGTCTCCAGTTAATTGAGTAGCATTGAGTAAAGGTAGTATGGGAGCTAAAGTGCTTACTGAACCATATTCAATAAAACCCCATCAACAAGAAGCTTTAGATAAAGTACATGAATATTTTAAAACTAACGATCGTGGTAAGTTGATTATGGCCTGTGGTACTGGCAAAACATTTACCGCATTACGTATTGCCGAACATGAAACTGGAGTTAATGGTTTTGTATTATTCTTAGTACCAAGTATTTCTTTATTACGGCAAGTATTTTTAGAATGACGTAATCATAAAAAATCACATATTAATTTTGTATGGATTTGTTCTGATCCAACCGCTTCACGCACTAATCAGCGTGATGAAGAATTGAACTATGATATCAGTGATTTGCCATGAAAAGCTACCACTGATGACAAACAAATTCATGACAATCTAACCACTTGTTTATCAAAACCAGGCATGACGGTTGTATTTTCAACGTATCAATCAATTGATGTGGTTAATAAAGTGCAAGTTATGATTGATAAACAATTTGATTTAATCATTTGTGATGAAGCGCATCGTACGACGGGAGTGACCTTACCAGATC
Organism: Spiroplasmataceae bacterium; assembly: GCA_043756005.1. GTDB lineage: Bacteria > Bacillota_I > Bacilli_A > Mycoplasmatales > JAYUTB01 > JAYUTB01. The sequence continues at coordinate 3,470 of JAYUTB010000007.1, forward strand.
AAGCTGATGAATCAAATTTTATAAAAATCCATAACCCTCAATTTATTCAAGGAAAAAAACGATTATACATGACCGCTACCCCGTTAATTTATCATGACAAGCTTAAAACAAAGTTAGAGTTTAAAAACTATCCTTACATATCAATGGATAATAAAGTTAATTATGGGGCTGAGATTCATAGTTTATCTTTTGGTGAAGCGGTGGAACAAAAATTATTAACTAATTATAAGTTAATGACTTTGACAATTGATAAAAAAGACCTTGACCCAGATATGATTGAATATTTATTAAAAAACAAATCATCATTGAAAAGCGATGACAACGATTATGAAAATAATATCATGAAGTTGTTAGGTTGTATCAATGCTTTAAAAAAAGCGATTGTTGATAATGATGAAGCTAAAGCGCTTGTTGATGATCCTAATCCGATGCAACGTGCCGTAGCATTTTGCGGAAGCATTCAAGATTCAAAAGATATTACAGCATTATTTGATAATATTCATAAATATAAATTATCAAAAGATCCTAAATCATATGTAGTAAGTGCTAAACATATGGACGGAACTATGCCGACTGTTGCACGTGATGAGTTATTAGAGTGACTAGAAACTGATTTAAATCCACTTGAAGTTCGAATGTTAACCAATGTACGATGTCTTAATGAAGGCATTGATGTACCAGCTTTAGATGCGGTTTTGTTTTTATCACCCCGTAGTTCAAAGATTGATATTGTGCAATCAATTGGTCGAGTAATGCGTAAATCTCCTGGCAAAAAATTTGGTTATATTATTATTCCAGTCATAGTTGATAATGATTCGCTAGGTGATGAAATTTTTAATAAAAATTATCCTGAATATAAAGATGTTTGAGATGTTGTTAATGCTTTACTCGCTCATGATGAATCATTTAATAATGAAATTAGTAAGTTAGCATTCATATCCAGTAAATATAAAAAATATAATCGACTAATCATTGGGCGTGTATATAACGATACAATCCAAATCAACAATGCTGATGATCAATTTAATGATTATTATGATTCAATTAAAGCCAAAATTATACCCCATAACTATTTTGAACGTTTTTGATTAAGATGAGTTGAGGAAATTAAACAAGTTTATGAATCACAAAAACAACAAATCAAGTCTGTTATTGATGCAGATAACAACTTTCGGCAAACATTTGATCAATATTATGATTTTTTTAAAACCTTTAATGAAAATTTATTAGTATCAGAATTCATCGAGATGATTGCTCAGCGGGTGGTGATGTGGCCTGTTTTCGAAGCTCTATTAGAAAATAATGAAGCCCAGGATAATATAGTTAATACTAACTTAAATGCTGTTTTAAAACAATTAGCGATTACTAATAAGATTAGTGATGCTGATCAAAAAAAATTAACAAAATTTTATGAATCAATAAAATTAAAAACCCAAGACATTGATGATGTTGCTGAAAAACAGCAATTAATCAAGGAAATTTATAATCGATTCTTTAAAATTGCGTTTCCTGAAAAAGTTAAAAAATTAGGAATTGTTTATACTCCGATCGAGGTGGTTGATTTTATTGTTAAATCAGTGGCTGATTTATTACCCATTCATTTTAATAACACCACCATTAATGATCATGGCGTATATATTACTGATCCATTTACTGGCACAGGCAGTTTTATTGTCAGATTATTAGAAAATAACTTAATTAAACCGGAACATTTATTACATAAATATTCTACCGAAATCTACGCGAGTGAAATAACTTTATTAGCTTATTATGTGGCATCAATTAATATTGTTAATAGTTTTTACAAATTAAAAGTACCTGGTGTCAAAGGATCTTACACTAATTTTTGAGGGATGCGTTTGCTTGATACGTTTCAAGCTACTGAAAAAAATTATCATAATTGAGATAATTTTTATAAAACTTTTTATAAAAAAAATATTCCTATTGAACCCAATCGTCCGCCAATTACGATTATGATTGGTAATCCACCTTATTCAGCAAAACAAAATTTTTTTGATGATCAATTACAAAACACGTTTTATAAAAACTTAAATCAACAAATTCATGACACTTATGTTAAGGAATCATCAACAAGTAATAATGTTTCATTATACGATAGCTATTACAAAGCGTTTCGTTGAAGCACTGATCGATTGCATCCTGAAGGGGGGGGATTATAGGTTTTGTTACTAATGGTCGTTGATTAACTGGTTTTAGTGGTGCTGGATTCAGAAAATCAATTGTGCAAGAATACACCACCATTTATGTAATTAATTTACGTGGTGATTCGCGAACATTTGGAGAATTACAAAAACAAGAAGGTGAGGGTATATTTGGTGACAAATCGCGTGTGCCAGCCGCGATTACGTTCTTAATTAAAACACCTAATTTAATTACTAAATCATCTACCACTGTTTACTATTATGCTGTAGAAGATTATTTAAAAAAACAAGACAAATTTAATATCTTAAACTCTTTTCAAAATGTTACTAATGTTGATATTCCATGAACAATCATTACTCCTGATGCTCGTGGTGATTGATTTGATAAAGCCATTGATTGACCTACTAACTCGTTTCCATTTAGAAATAATTCTATATTAGCAAAAAATGTTTTTAAAGTTAATTCATGATCTTTTTTAACCTGTCGTGATAGTTGAGTTGTAAACTTTGATAAGGCTGTTTTAATAACTAACATCAAAAACACGATTAATTTTTACGAATTGGAACGACAACGTTTAACTGAATCGATTAAAAATAAAACTAAACCATTACTTGTTACCAAAGATAACAAACAAATCAGTTGAAGTCATGGTTTATTAAATAAATTACAAACTAATCGCTTAATTACCTATAACGCTTCAAAACTATTTAAGTGTCAATATTATCCTTTCATTATTAAACAAGTTTATTTTGACTCATCATTAATTGATAGTCCATACCAGCAACCCCTGTTATTTTTAACAAAACCATTCATGAATCGGGCAATTATTGTTTCCTTTCCTGGATCAACAAACCATTGATCAGTTTTTATAACTAATCAATTATATGGTTTAAAGTCAGTATGTTTTCCTGAATACACTTATCAAACTAACCAAGATGGCACGATTACCACTCTTAACGCTATTAATGATAATGTACTAAAATATGCGCAATCATTATACAACGATTCAACTATAACTACTATTGATATATTTGATTACTTATATGGTTTGCTTCACCACCCTAAATATCAATTACAATATAAAAACAACTTACAAAAAGGTTATCCAAACTTAATTTGAGTAGCTGATAAAACAACATGATGAACCATTATTAATATTGGACGCAAATTAGCTAATCTCCATCTTAATTTTGAAACGATTGCTTCAACTACAACTTTTTCAGTGATAATTAAAGAAGAATTTAAAGATAATTATTATGTTACAAAAATGCAATATGACAAGAAAACCAACACTTTAAAATTTAATAACGATATTACTATTCCCCTGCCAACCAATATTCATAATTATCAGGTTTTTGGAAGATCACCTTTGAAATGAATTATTGATTATTATCAAATTACTATTAATAAAGAAACCGGTATAAAAAATGATCCTAATCAAATTGATAGTGTTCAACAAAATTCGCGTTATTTATTAGATTTAGTGTTAAGTGTTATTAATTTAACCACACAAACCTTAGCATTAATTGATGAACTTACTAAACAAGTAATTTCATAAAATAATTTAATAAACAATTAAATAATGCGATAAATTTATAACAATTTATTTTTTAGATTTAATATATTTTTTTAATGCAAACAGTTAATGCATTAATTAAAATCAATTATTCCTTATGATAGGTATTCCAATTTTTACTTAATTACTAATAATTATATGTAGTTAAAAAATTATAATACAATTCAAATTAATTTTTATCTTGAATTACAAAAACAAATTCACGTATCTTTTTGGAAATAGTAACTTTATTATTCAATTCCATGATTTAAAGCAAATATTAGTTTTTTTTAAGCTAAATTACAAAAGAACTACCAAAAACTTGACTTTATATATATATAAAATAAAAATATCTTATTTAAAGGAAGATATTTTTATGAAAAAATCATTTAAACTAAATAAAGTTTTTTACTTGAGTTTATTATTAATACCTGTTTCTATTGCTTTTATTTCAACTTCAGATACTTCGTTAAAAATTACAAATTTAACTAAACAAAAAAACCAAAATGCCTTAATTTTACAAAACCTACAAAAGTCTTCAGCTAAAGAAATCCTACAACAAAAAATCAACTCTTCAACTGATAAATTTGAACGTTCTCAACTAAAAAAACAACTCTTTATAGAAGATGCTCAATTATATAGAATAAACAGATACCCAACTTCTCAAGAATTCAATTCATCAACACAACTTAATATTGCCAAAAATCAAATTATTCAAGATAATAAAAACATAAACGCTCAATTAATTATTCTAGAAGCTAAAGAAGCTAAAAAAAATTTAATAATTTGATCATCTATTTCAGCAATAATTATCACTTTAATTATCACATTAATAGTAATTATTAACAAACGTAAAAAATCATAATTTCCCTTTTTACTAATCTATCATTAACGTTATTGTTTTTAGAATTCGGTAAAAACTACTATGTGTGATGAATTTACAAACTTATCACTTCATTGTGAATTAAGTTATTTAATGTTTTTTGTTAATAATATGCCGTTTCGTTATAATATTAATTAATAACTTTTAACTAATTATGGCAAATTTTCATAAAATTATTGAACAATATCGGGACATAGCTCGTTCTAAAACGGAAATTGGTAATCGTTTTGAACATTTAATCAAACGATATTTACTTTCATATCAATTTTATGAAAATGATAAAGTAGAACAGATTTGATTATGAAATGAATGACGATATAAATCACAACTTGGTGGTCATGATACGGGGATTGATTTAGTAGCTTTAACAACTAAAGGTGATTATTGAGCGATTCAATGTAAATGTCAAGCTGCCGATTCATTCATCGATAAAACGGCGGTTGATTCATTTTTAGCCACTTCGGGCAAAATCTGAATTGATGATCAACAAATAAAGCGTTCATTTCAGTTATGTTTGTTTGTGTCGACCACTAATAATTGATCTAAAAATGCCGAAAGTGCCTTTAAAAATCAGCGAACTGAATTTTTTAAAATTAATTTATCAGATTTAGAAAAGTCTCCAGTTAATTGAGCATTATTAAGTAAAGGTGTGATAGGGTCTAAGGTACTTACTAAACCTCATACATTACGACCTCATCAACAAGATGCTTTAGATGCTGTTCATGAATATTTTAAAACGTATGATCGTGGTAAGTTGATTATGGCTTGTGGTACTGGTAAAACATTTACCGCATTACGTATTGCTGAAGATCAAACTGGCCCCAATGGTTTTGTATTGTTCTTAGTCCCCAGTATTTCTTTATTACGGCAAGTTTTTGAAGAATGACGTGATCATAAAAAAACACCAATTAATTTTGTGTGCATTTGTTCTGATGCAACCGTTGCCCAAACTAAAAATCATGATGAAGTTTTGATTTATGATATCAGTGAATTACCATGACCAGCTACTACCAATGTTCAACAAATTAGTAAAAATTTAATTACTTGTTTATCACAACCAGGCATGACGGTGGTATTTTCCACGTATCAATCAATTGATGTCATTGCTGATGTGCAAAAAAATTATCAAATCAAATGCTTTGATTTGATAATTTGTGACGAAGCCCATCGTACTACTGGTGTTACGTTACCTGATCGGATTAATGATGAATCTAATTTTAAAAAAGTTCATCACCAACAATATATTAATGGTAAAAAACGATTATATATGACCGCTACGCCGCTAATTTATGACATTAATCTTAAAAAAAAATTAGATTTAAAAAACTATACTTACATATCAATGGATGATGAAGCTAATTATGGCACTGAGATTTATCGATTATCTTTTGGCGAAGCCGTTGCAAAAAAATTATTAACCAATTATAAGTTAATAATTTTAACGATTGATCCGAAAAAAGACGTTGATCCGGTAGTGTTGCAAAGCTTATTAAAAACACAAACTTCATCTAATGAAATTACCAATTATGCTAAAAATAAGATTAAGTTAGGAGGTTGTATCAATGCTTTAAAAAAATCATTTGTTGATAATGATGAAGCTAAATTCGAAATGGGTACTGATGATGAGCCAATGCAACGTGCCGTAGCATTTTGTAGTCGAATTCAAGATTCAAGTGATATCGCTGATTTATTTAATGAAATTAATCAAGAAACCACCGATCGCAAATCATATGTAGTAAGTGCGCTACATATAGATGGTCATATGTCGGCTATTGATCGTAATAAGTCATTAAAGTGATTAGAAGAAGATATAGAACCACTTGAAGCGCGCGTGTTAACAAATGTAAGGTGTCTTAATGAAGGCATTGATGTACCAGCTTTAGATGCGGTATTATTTTTATCGGCTCGTAGTTCCAAAATTGATATTGTCCAATCAATTGGACGCGTGATGCGTACTTCTCCAGGAAAAAAACTTGGTTATATTATTATTCCCGTGATCGTGGTGGGCGAAAAACTCGGAGATGAAATTTTTATAAAAAACCACCCCGAATATCAAGTTGTTTGAAGCGTTATTAATGCTTTAGTAGCGCATGATGAATCTTTTAAAGATGAAATTAGTAAATTAACATATACATCAGGCAAATACAACAAACATGATCGTTTAGTGATTGGACAATTACATCATGATCATATTAAACTTAATGAATTTGATGATCAAGGTCAAATTAATGTGCAAATTCAGCAGTTTCGTCAATTAATTGAAGCGCAAACGATAACGCATCAACAACTTTTTTGAATTAGATGAGTTGCCGAAATTAACACCGTTTATGAGTCACAAAAACAACAAATTAGCAATGCTATTAATCTTGATGACAACTTTCGTCGCACGTTTGATCAATTTCATGAGTTATTTAAATTATCACATCAAGCAAAATCAATCGCTGAATTTATTGAAATGATTGCGCAACATGTCGTAATGAAACCGGTTTTCAAAGCTTTATTTGAAAACCAATTTGCTGACACCAATCCAGTTAATGTTTGTTTAGATGCTATTTTAAATCAATTACATACCACTAATTTGCAAGATCAAAAAAAATTAGATGAATTTTATAAATCAGTTAAAAGCAAAACGGCATCGATTGAATCTGCCGCCAATAAACAAGCTTTAATTATGGAAATTTATAATAAATTTTTCAAAATTGCTTTTCCTAAAGAAGTTGCCAAATTAGGCATTGTTTATACACCAACGCCAATTGTTGATTTTATTGTTAAATCAGTAGCTGATTTATTACCAATTCATTTTAATACAACCATCAATGACCACAGTGTTTATGTTATGGATCCATTTGCCGGTACCGGTAGTTTTATTGTACGATTATTAGAAAATAATTTAATTAAACCCGAACATTTATTACATAAATATCAACATAATATCTATGCTAGTGAAATAACTTTATTAGCTTATTATATTGCTTTAATAAACATTATTAATAGTTTTTATTATTTAAAAGTACCTGATGCGATTGGCACTTATACTAATTTTTGAGGCATGCGTTTTCTTGATACGTTTCAAACTACGGAAAAAAATTATCATAATTGAAATTATTTTCATAAAAAGTTTTATGAAAATAAACTTGATGTGGCTGATAATCCTACAAAACCCCCATTTAAATATAACACTTATACAGTTTTAAAAAACCCACCCATCACGGTTATCATTGGTAACCCCCCCTATTCAGTAGGCCAAAGTTCTTTTAATGATCAAAATCAAAACACTACTTATGATGTCTTAGACAAACAAATTACTAACACTTATGTTGTCCAATCTTCATCACGCTCAAGTGGCTCTTTATATGATAGTTATTACAAAGCTTTTCGATGAAGTACTGATCGATTCCACCCTGAAGGGGGGGGGATTATAGGTTTCGTTACTAATGGTGGTTGATTAACGAGTGTTAGTGGTGCTGGATTTAGAAAATCAATTGCCAAAGAATACAACACGATTTATGTCATTAACTTACGCGGTAACGCATTAACATCAGGCGAATTACGAAGAAAAGAAGGTGACGGAGTATTTGATTCCGGCTCACGTGTCTCAGTTGCCATTGTCTTTTTAAT